>NZ_PSVE01000020.1:0-65988 GCF_002931775.1 Rathayibacter sp. AY1F4 | reverse complement strand
GCCTCATCGTCCGCGAGAGCACCGGCCCGGCCCCCGCCGCCTCCTGACGCTTCCGCGGGCCGGCTCCGCGGAAGCGTCAGGAGGCGGCGGGGGCCGGGCCGGTGCTCTCGCGGACGATGAGGCGGGTGGGCACGAGCGAGACGCCGGTGCGCTCGCCCGACTCGAGCTCGCGCAGGAGGATGTCGACCGAGCGGCGGCCCGTGTCGCCGAAGAACTGGCGCACCGTCGTGAGAGGCGGCCAGAAGCTCGCCGACTCCTGCATATCGTCGAAGCCCGCGACGCTCACCTCGCCGGGCACGGCGCGCCCGGCCTCGTGCAGGGCGCGCAGCACGCCGAGCGCCATCTGGTCGTTGGCGGCGAAGATCGCGGTGACCTCCGGATCGGCGGCGAGCCGCTTGCCGAGGCGGTAGCCGGAGTCGGTGGACCAGTCGCCGACCAGCACCTCCGGCACCGGGGCGCCGCGCTCGATCAGGGTCGACTCCCACGCCTCGTGGCGGCGCTCGGCGGAGTAGGAGCGGTCCGGGCCGGCGATGTGGTGCACGGTGCGGTGGCCGAGTCCGAGCAGGTGCTCGACGGCCTGGCGGGCGCCCGACATCTGGTCGGTGTCGACCACCGGGTACTTCTCGCCGCCCGCGGAGTCGACGACCACCACGGGCAGGTCCGGCGGGAGGACGATGTCGGCCTCGTCGAGCAGGTGCGCCTCGACGATGATGATGACGCCGTCGACCGCCTCCTCGCTCAGCCGGTGGAACGCGACCGACACCTCGCCCTGGGTGGGGTGGGAGACGGGGATGAGGGTGATCGAGTAGCCCGCGTCGGCAGCCGCGATCGCGATGGCGTCGAGGGTGCGCATGTTGCCGAACGAGGACAGCGTGAACATGATCACGCCGATGCTGTGGAAGCGGCCCGTCCGAAGGGCCCGCGCCGCGCTGTTGGGGCGGTAGCCGAGGGCCCGCATCGCCTCGAGGACCCGCTCACGCGTCTCGCCGTCGACGTTCTGCTTGCCGTTCGACACCCGCGAGACCGTCTGGCCCGAGACGTTCGCGCGCCGGGCCACGTCGGCCATCGAGACGCCGCGTCGCGGCCGGGTGGACGGGGACGGGCGGTCGGTCTCGAGTGACATGGGCTTCCCTTTATAGCGCGCCGCCCGTCAGCCGTGGTGCATCGTGCGCCGAACCGTGACGCCGGAACAGTCGCGGGTGGCGACGTGGACATGCTACGGTGACGCTCTGCCATGTTGACGTGAACATGGCGGGCCCGCACTACTCCCCCGAACGGAATCTCATGACGACGACGTCTCCCCCCGTCCCGCTGAGCGAGGTCGCCCCTCCGGCGTCCCCCCTCGCGGCCCCGAAGTCGCGGGCGAAGAGCGAGTGGAAGGGCCTGGCGTTCGTCGCCCCCTTCCTCGTCGTCTTCCTCCTGGTCTTCATCGCCCCGGTCGTCTACTCGATCTACCTCAGCCTCTTCCGCGAGCAGCTGGTGGGCGGCAACTCCTTCGTCGGCTTCGCGAACTACACCGCGATCTTCACCGACCCGAACTTCTGGGAGGGCTTCGGCCGCGTCCTGCTGTTCCTCGTCGTGCAGGTCCCCGTGATGCTCGTGCTGGCCCTCGTCGCGGCCCTCGCGATCGACAGCGGCCGCCTCCACGGCACCGGCTTCTTCCGCATCGTGGTCTTCCTCCCCTACGCCGTCCCCGCGGTCGTCGCGGTGCTGATGTGGGGCTTCATCTACGGCGACAACTTCGGCCTGGCCGCGAACGTCAACGACCTGCTCGGCTCCGACGTCGTCCAGCCCTTCTCGCGCGACTGGATCCTCGCCTCGATCGGCAACATCGTGACGTGGGAGTTCGTGGGCTACAACATGCTCATCTTCTACTCCGCGCTGAAGACGATCCCCGGCGAGCTCTACGAGGCGGCCGAGATCGACGGCGCCGGCCCGATGCGCGTCATCCGCTCGATCAAGCTGCCCGCCCTGCGCGGCGCGATCGTCATCGCCACGATCTTCTCGATCATCGGCAGCTTCCAGCTGTTCAACGAGCCGAACATCCTCCGGACGCTGGCGCCGAACATCATCACCACCTACTTCACCCCGAACATGTACGCCTACAACCTGTCCTTCGCCGGTCAGCAGTACAACGCGTCGGCCACGGTCGCCATCGTCATGGGCGTGATCACCGCGGTGATCGCCTACGTCGTGCAGCTCCGCGGCGCGCGGAAGGAGAACTGATGGCCCTCGCGACCGCTCCCCGGACGCCCGCCCGCGCCTCGAAGCGCCCGGCCGCCCGCCGCGGCTCCTCGGTGCAGCCCAAGAAGTCGATCGCCTTCACCCTGCTGATGTCGGTCTTCATCCTCTACAGCCTCGTGCCGCTGGCCTGGCTGGTCATCAACGCGACGAAGACGCAGGCCGGCCTGCTCTCGAGCTTCGGCCTCTGGTTCGACGGCGACTTCGTGTTCTTCCAGAACATCGCCGACACCCTCAGCTACCGCGACGGGATCTTCCTCCGCTGGCTCGGCAACACCCTGCTCTACGTCGTCGTCGGCGCCGGAGGAGCGACGCTCCTGGCGACGCTCGCCGGCTACGGCCTCGCGAAGTTCCGCTTCACGGGCCGCAAGGCGGTCTTCGCCGTGGTGCTCGGAGCGATCGCGGTGCCCGGCACGGCCCTCGCCGTCCCGACGTTCCTCATGTTCAGCCAGCTCGGCCTGACCAACACCCCGTGGGCGATCATCATCCCCTCGCTGATCAGCCCGTTCGGCCTGTACCTGGTGTGGGTCTACGCGGTGGAGTCGGTGCCCACCGAGCTGCTCGAAGCGGCGCGGATGGACGGGGCGGGCGAGTTCCGCACCTTCTTCACCATCTCCATCCGCCTCCTCGCCCCCGGCATCGTGACCGTGCTGCTGTTCTCGGTCGTCGCGACCTGGAACAACTACTTCCTCCCGCTGATCATGCTGAGCGACCCCACCTGGTACCCGCTCACCGTCGGCCTCAACCAGTGGAACGCGCAGGCCACCGGTGTCAGCGCGCAGCCGATCTACAACCTCGTGATCACGGGCTCGCTCCTCACGATCATCCCCATCGTCGTCGCCTTCCTCGGACTCCAGCGCTTCTGGCAGTCCGGTCTGAGCGCCGGCAGCGTCAAGGGCTGAGCCCTCCCCCTACCCATCCCCCGGCCGGAGCGTCCTGCCCCGTCCACAGCACCCGCAGCACGAAGAAGTGAAGGGAAACACCACCATGAAGATCGCCCGTTCCGCCCTCAGGCGGACCCTGACGGTCGCGGCCGTCGCGGCCCTGGCCGCCGGCTCCCTCGCGGCCTGCTCGTCCACCTCCGGTGGCGGCACGACCACGAGCGCCGGCTCCGCCGCCGACCTCGACTCCGCCCTCGAGGCCGGTGGCAAGATCACGTACTGGAGCTGGACCCCCAGCGCCGAGGCGCAGGTCGCCGCGTTCGAGAAGGCCTACCCGAAGGTCGACGTCGAGCTCGTCAACGCCGGCACCAACAAGGACGAGTACACCAAGCTCGAGAACGCGATCAAGGCCGGCTCGGGCGCCCCCGACGTCGTCCAGATCGAGTACTACGCCATGCCGCAGTTCGCCCTGTCGGATTCGCTCCTCGACCTGTCGCAGTACGGCATGGGCGACCTCGAGGACAAGTACTCCGCCTCCACCTGGGGCAGCGTCAACATCGACGGCAAGCTCGTCGGCCTCCCGCAGGACTCTGGCCCCATGGCGCTGTTCTACAACAAGACCGTCTTCGACCAGTACGGCATCGCCGTTCCCGCCACCTGGGACGAGTACGTCGCCGCGGCCGAGAAGCTGCACACCGCCGACCCGTCGAAGTACATCACCGCCGACACCGGCGACGCCGGCTTCGCGACCAGCATGATCTGGCAGGCGGGCGGCGAGCCGTTCACCACCGACGGCACGGACGTCAAGATCGACCTCGCCGACGAGGGCACCGCCAAGTGGACCGGCGTCTGGAACCAGCTCGTCGAGAAGAAGCTGCTCTCGGACACCCCCGCCTGGGGCGACGAGTGGTACAAGGGCCTCGCCGACGGCTCCATCGCCTCCCTGGTGACCGGCGCCTGGATGCCCGGCGTGCTGGAGTCCAGCGTCCCTGACGCCTCCGGCGACTGGGCCGTCGCGCCGATCCCGACCTACGACGGCACCGCCGTCAGCGCCGAGAACGGCGGTGGCGGCCAGTCCGTCACCAAGCAGAGCGAGAACCCGGCGCTGGCCGCCGCGTTCCTGCGCTGGCTGAACAGCGACCAGGCATCGGTCGACGTCTTCCTGCAGAGCGGCGGATTCCCGTCGACCACGGCCGACCTCGACAGCTCGGACTTCACCGGTCAGGAGTCGGAGTACTTCGGCGGCCAGAAGATCAACGAGGTGCTGACCCAGGCCTCGAAGGACGTCCGCTCCGGCTGGTCGTACCTGCCCTACCAGGTCTACGCGAACAGCGTCTTCGGCGACACCGTCGGCCAGGCCTACGCCAACGGCACCAGCCTCGACCAGGGCCTCGCCGACTGGCAGAGCAAGCTCGTCCAGTACGGCAACGCGCAGGGCTTCACCGTCTCGGAGTAGCACCACTGCTCGACGCGGGGCCGGCCGGATCGCTCCGGTCGGCCCCGCGTCGTTCTCACGCTCGGACACACCGGGCACCGATCCTGAGGGGGATCCAGATGACCACCGCTCCCGAGAGCCGCTTCGCCATCGGCGCCGCCGACTTCGAGCTCGACGGCCGCCCGCACCGCATCCTGTCGGGGGCGCTGCACTACTTCCGCATCCACCCGGACCTCTGGGCCGACCGGATCCGCAAGGCCCGCCTGATGGGCCTGAACACCATCGAGACCTACGTCGCCTGGAACGCGCACGAGCCGCGCCGCGGCGAGTGGCGCGAGGACGCCGGGCTCGACCTGGGCCGCTTCCTCGACCTGATCGCCGCCGAGGGCATGCACGCGATCGTGCGCCCCGGCCCCTACATCTGCGCGGAGTGGGACAACGGCGCCCTCCCGGCCTGGCTCTTCCGCGACCCCGAGGTGGGCGTGCGCCGCTCGGAGCCGAACTACCTCGCCGCGGTCAGCGACTACCTGCGCCGCGTGTACTCGATCGTGGCTCCGCGCCAGATCGATGCCGGCGGGCCCGTGGTCCTCGTGCAGATCGAGAACGAGTACGGCGCGTACGGCTCCGACAAGGAGTACCTGGCCGAGCTCGTGCGGGTGACCCGCGACTCCGGCATCACGGTGCCGCTGACCACCATCGACCAGCCCACTCCGCAGATGCTCGCCGACGGCAGCCTGCCGGGCCTGCACCTCACCGGCTCGTTCGGCTCGCGGACCACGGAGCGCCTCGCGACGCTGCGCGAGTTCCAGCCCACCGGCCCGCTGATGTGCATGGAGTTCTGGTGCGGCTGGTTCGACGACTGGGGCACCCAGCACCACACGACGGACGCCGACGCCTCCGCCCAGGAGCTCGACACCCTGCTCGCGGCCGGCGGCTCGGTCAACATCTACATGTTCCACGGCGGCACCAACTTCGGCCTGACCAGCGGCGCGAACGACAAGGGCCGCTACGCCGCGATCACGACGAGCTACGACTACGACGCCCCGCTCGACGAGGGCGGCGACCCGACCGCGAAGTTCTGGGCGTTCCGCGACGTCATCGCGCGCTACGCGCCGGTGCCGGAGGAGGTGCCCGCGGTGCGCCCGCCGGCCCCCGCCCTGACCACTCCGCTCGTCCCCGGCCCGGCGCTCCTCGGCCTCGGCCAGGCGTTCGGACCGGCCGCGCACCTCGACGCGATGGCCAGCTTCGACGACCTCGGCCACGACGACGGCTTCGTGCTCTTCACGACGACGCTCGACGGCTCCTCCGCTCCGGCCCGCCTCGTGGTGGGCGAGGAGGTGCGCGACCGCGCCTGGGTGCTGCTGGACGGCCTGCCGGTGGGCGTGCTGGCGCGCGACCACCACGAGCGGGCGCTGACGCTGCCGAGCGGACGCGGCGAGCTCGCGATCCTGGTCGAGAACCAGGGCCGGGTGAATTACGGCACACGCATCGGCGAGCACAAGGGCCTGATCGGAGGCGTGACGCTCGACGGCGCCCCGCTGACCGGCTGGGCGGCGCGTGCCCTCGCGCTCGAGTGCCTCCCCGACCTGGCCGTCGCGTCGCCGGCGTTCTCGGCCGGGCCGCAGCTCGCCTCGGGCTCGTTCGATCTCGACGAGCAGGCCGACCTCTACGTGGACACGCTGCACTGGGGCAAGGGCCTGGTCTGGGTGAACGGCTTCCTCCTCGGACGCTACTGGCGCCGCGGACCGCAGCGGACGCTGATCGTCCCCTCGCCGGTCACCCGCACCGGCCGCAACCGCGTCGTGGTGCTGGAGCTGGAGGGCATCGCCGAGCCGGAGATCCGCCTGCTCGCGGGAGCCGAGCTCGGGCACACCGAGATCTGAGCTGCGGAGCGGAGGCGCGAGCGGCCGTCGGAGGCGTGGGTTCGGGGTTCCGGGCTTCGTCGTGCGGGCGGGGCCGGGCCGACTCCGATCCGCACGCGCTGCCGGACCGCCTCCGGTCTGCGGGTGCCACCGGGCCGCCTCCGTCCTGCGGGCGGCGCCGGGCCGCCTCCGGGACGCGAGGCTCTGCTAGCCTCAGGCGCCCCGGTGCGGCGCCGGCGGGCGAAGGGGGAGACATGATGTCCAAGACACTGCTGCGCACGACTCTGATGGGAGGCGCGCTGCTGCTCGCCCTCTCGGGCTGCGCGGGGACCGCGACGAGCGGATCGACCCTCCGCCCGTTCACCCCGACGCTCCCCTCCTCGTCGGCCGCCCCGTCCGCTACCGCGACGGCCGCCGCCCCGACCGCCGACACCGCTCAGAAGACCGGCGAGCAAGTGGCCGCCGTGCTGACCGGCGTGCAGTTCGTGCCCGGCGAGTACGCGAGCATCCAGGAGATGCTCGACTCGATCTACCCCGGCCTCACCGCGACCGACGCGAGCTGCCTCTCGCCGTTCGGCCTGGGCTGGGACACCGCGCAGCCCGCCGCCGGACTCTCGTACGGCACCAGCGCCGACCGCTCCATGACCGCCGTCGTGTCGAGCACCGGCACCGCCGACGCGGCCGCCTCGCTCCTCGCGAGCGCCACCGACGCGACCACGCGCTGCGCCTCCGGCTCGACGCTCTTCGCGATGCAGGGCGTGCCGGTCGAGACGACCGTCGAGCGCACCGAGCAGACGCTGACCGGCGCCGACGAGACGCTCGGCTGGAAGGTGTCCGGAGCCGTGGGCGGCAAGCCGTTCTCGCTCGTGGGCATCACCGCGCGCGTCGGCGGCGACGCGGTCGCGCTCGTGGGCTGGGACCCGACGACGAACACCTCCTACGTCCCGCGCGCGACGCAGCTCGTCGTCGACGGGCTGTAGGGCGCTCGAGCGCTGGACGCTGGACGCTCTGAGCTGTGGCTCTGAGCTCTGAGTCCTGCGCTCCGCCGTCCGCTCCTCCGCGAGAGTCCAGGAGTCGTCGCACTCGACGCTGAGTGCGACAACTCTTGAACAGTGGGCGCGGGTCGAGCGCCGGGGCGGAGCGATCACCGGGCGCCGGGCGCCTCCCCGAGCTTGGGGCACCCCGCACCCGGCGCGGGAGCGCGCCTCAGGCCAGCCAGGAGAGGGTGCCGCCGTGGGCGGCCGCGCTCGCGAGCGGGACGCCGTCGGCGGCGAGCAGGAACGGGGTCGGCTCGGGAGCCGTGCGGTCCCCGCGCGCGGCGACGAGGTGCGGGAGCAGCGCCTCCGCCTCGAGCGTCACCAGGCTCGCGCTGCGATCGGCGACCGTCGCCAGGACGCTCTCGCGCGCGGCCCACGGAAGATAGACCAGGGTCCCGAGCGAGACGACCACCGTCCGCAGACCCGGCGGCACCGCGTCGAGCAGGGCGGGCAGCTCGGCGGCCGCATCGCCCGCGACGATCGTGGGCGGGTCGTCCTGCAGAGTCTCCACGGCCGAGCGGAGCCGCGCGGTCCGCTCCGGGCGGTCGGGCGGGAGCAGTGCCTCCAGCCAGGCGACGTCCTCGGGCGAGCGGACGTCGAGCGGCGCCAGGTCGAGACCCCGGCGCCACGCGACGACCGGCAGCCGCGCCGGCGCCGCGCCTCCGCTCACCGCGCACCGCAGCAGAGGCGCGCCCGACCCGAGCCGCTTCTCGCCGTCGCTCGCCGTGAAGGCGTAGGAGTACCGCTCCGGCGCCAGGCAGAGCCCCGCGGAGGCGCCGATCTCGACGAGCGCCACCGGCTCACCGGGCTCCGTGATCCGCTCCAGCGCTGCGACCAGGGGCGCGCACCGCAGCGCCTCGTTGGTCTGCGTCCTCCGCTCGGCGGCGACCGGCGCCACCCGCGCCCACTCGCTCCGGAACCACGCGGCGAATCCGGCGCCGTCGACATCGGGCACGCCGAGCAGCCGCGCGACCGAGAAGAGGAGGGACGGCTGCCGGTGCTGCGCGGGCAGCTCGTCGATCAGGGCGAGGAGGCGCGCGTCGTCAGCGACGGCGAGCGCCCACTCGACCTGCCGCTCGGAGGTCTGCGCGAGCTCGACGGCGGCGCGGCGGAAGCGGTCGGCGGAGGAGGGCATGCCTCCATCCTGAGGGAGCGGCGCAACGGTTCCTGCAGGCGGGCGGAGGACCTGCGCGGCGGGCGACGGCCCCGCCTCCGCGGATGTCGGTGGTCGCCGGTAGAACGGACTCATGTCCGACACCGCTCCGAGCCCCGCGTCCGCGCCGGTCCGCGAGCGGCGCCTGCTCGACGTCCGGCGGATCTACGCCGAGCCGGCCGCGCTCGAGCTGCCCCGCGGGCAGGAGGTCGTGGCGCGGTGGCCGGGCGCCGAGATCGTGCCCGTCGAGTCGCACTGGCTGATCCCGGAGGTGCACGGCGACGAGGCGAACGTCGCGCGCTGGGTGCGCATCAAGACGGAGGCGCTCGTGCTCGGGGTGAAGAAGTCGCTCGTCACGCGTCCGAACGGCCGCTCGGCCGACTTCATCGCCCCCTCCACCGCCAACGGCTGCGCCATGGCGTGCGTCTATTGCTACGTGCCGCGGAGGAAGGGCTACAGCAACCCGATCACGCTCTTCACGAACATCGAGCAGATCCAGCGCCACCTCGCCCGGCACATCGCCAAGCAGGGCCCCAAGACAGAGGCGAACCAGTGCGACCCGGAGGCCTGGGTCTACGACATCGGCGAGAACAGCGACTGCTCCGTCGACGCGCTGCTGAGCGGGAACGTCCGCGACCTCTGCGAGCTGTTCCGGATGTCGCCCACCGCCAAGGCGTCCTTCGCGACCAAGTACGTCAACCGCGAGCTCCTCGAGTGGGACCCGCTCGGGCGCACGCGCATCCGGTTCTCGCTGATGCCCGCCGAGACGGCGAAGGTCACCGACATCCGCACCTCGCCGATGGCCGAGCGGATCGCGGCGATCAACGACTTCGTCGACGCCGGCTACGAGGTGCACGTCAACTTCTCGCCCGTGATCCTCACCGAGACCTGGCAGCAGGACTGGACCGAGCTCTTCGACCAGCTCGACGCGGCCCTCCACCCGCGGGCGAAGGCGCAGCTCGCGGCCGAGGTGATCCTCCTCACCCACAACGAGGGCCTGCACGAGGTGAACCTCGGCTGGCACCCCACGGCGGAGTCGCTGCTCTGGCAGCCTGGCCGCCAGGAGCAGAAGGTCTCCGAGAACGGCGCCGTCAACATCCGCTACCGACGCGACCTCAAGCGCGCCAGCCTCGACCGCTTCCGCGCCCTCCTCGCCGAGCGCCTCCCCTACTGCCGCGTCCGCTACGCCTTCTGAGCGCCTGCGCCCCCGCCGGAGCGGCGCGACGACTCGCGGAGGAGCGCACCCTCCCGCGCACGCCGAGACACCGCCGCGGAGACGGCGTCTCGACGGAGCCGCACGCGCTGTCCAGTGAGCGCAGCGTCACGCCTCCTCCCGCTCCACCCGCCACGCCAAGACACCGTCGGCCCGCCCGACACACCACTGCCGAGACGGCGTCTCGCGCACGAGCGCGGCGTCTCGACGCAGCCGCACAGCCCACCGGCGGCACCCCGCGACTGAGCCCCGGAGTCACCCGGCTGGGAGTCCGCCCGGCGGCCGGGGCCACTGCTTCGCATTCCGGATAGCGGCACGTGCCCTCCGAACGAGGGGCGTACTTTCGGAGAACAGCCGGAGAGACGGCCCGACCGCCCGACTCCACGGGCCTGCAGAGCAGGCGTCAGGGGGGATCGACGGCTCGGCGCGACGGCATCCGGGCTCGACATCCCGGAGCCCGGCACCCCCGGATCGACACTCCGGACACTCGACTCGGCGGCACAGCACACCCCGGGTCCTGCTCCCCACGAACACCCCCACCATCTCGCACTCCCCCTTCCGGCGGCACTCGCCGGGCACCCCACCGTCGCGGCCGGCACCCGCGACACAGCACAGAACGGCGGCACGCACCATGGGCGCTCTCCTCTACGGCACTCCCCCCACCTCGCACGAGATCGACGACCGCGCGCTCGCGCACCTCCAGATCGTCATGATCAACAAGTTCCGTCGCGACGAGGCGTTCGCCTTCCAGCTCGACGCCTCGAGCGCGCACGGCACCGGACGCCAGACGCTCTGGCTGCACCCGACCATCCCTCTCCAGTTCTCGTTCCACGGAAGCCGCATGCCGGCGATCAACGCCACCTGGGTGCGTGCACTGATGGAGGAGGCCAACAGCGGCCGGGGCCTGCGGATCGTCACCGAGCCGGCGCAGCAGCCCGAGTCCTCCGGGCTCACGCACGCTGCCTGAGCGCGCCGTGTCCAGGCGCGACGACGACGAGCCGATGGAGGTCACCGACTTCGTCGAGCTCGCCGGTGCAGTGCACGACGACGCGGGCTTCGAGTGCTCCTCCACTGTCGACGGCGTGACGGGCGCGCTCTGCGTGCTGCCCGACTCCCTGGTGCTGCGGAGCGCCGGCACCGGAGACTCGACCCGCGTCGGCACCCGCGACATCCGCTCCTGGCGGGCCACTCCGGCCGGCGCCACCTTCTCGCTCGCCGTGGAAGCCGGAGCGCGGCACACCGTGGTGCTGCTCACGCAGTTCCAGGCGGCGACCGTCCAGGCCATGACCCGCGCCGCCGGACCCGCAACTGGTTTATCCGCTTAACGAATTCCCCGTTCGGGGCACGCGGTGAGGAGCGCTCCTCGTGCGACCCTGATCGGGATGAACGAGAAGGACGAGGTCATGCGCTCCGACATCGGCGGGCGTGACATCGAGCAGGCGCGGGCCCTCTTCGAGCAGTCGTACAACGGGCACCGCTTCGTCGTCGAGCCCGGCGAGGACTTCTCGTACCGCTACACCTCCGTCGGCGACGGCGATGTGACGCTCCGCGGCAGCCAGTTCGCCGGCTCCGTGCAGGGCTCGATCCAGACCGAGGGCGAGTACGTCGTCTCGTGGCTGACCGCCGGCGCGGGCGTCACCGATCTCGACGGCGACGCGGTGACCCTCGGATTCGGGCAGCCGGCGATCTTCGTCAACGACCGCCCCAGCCGGTTCGAGTTCCACGACTACCGCCAGAACCTCATCCACTTCGACGGCGCGTACCTCGAGGGCATCGCGGAGGAGGTCGAGGGCACCCGCGGCCCCCTCCTCTTCGACACGACCTCACGGCCCGAGGGCGCGGCGCTGCGGCGCTGGTCGGCGACCGTCGCGACGGTCGCCCGGGTGATCTACGACGCCGACAGCTCGCCGCTGCTGCGCCGCGAGGCCGACCGCGCGGTCGCCGTCGCCCTGCTCGAGACCTTCCCGCACTCGACGCTGGACACTCCCGGCGACCTCGGAGTACCCCGCTCGGGGCGCCTCCGCCAGGCTATCGAGTACATGTACGAGCACGCCCGCGAGCCGCTCCGGACCGAGCAGATCGCCGACGCGGCGGGCATCGGCCTGCGGACGCTGCAGACCGAGTTCCGGCGCGAGTTCGGCTTCACCGCGGTCGACTACCTGCGGCGGATCCGGCTGGACGGCGTGCAGAAGGAGCTGCGGGCGGGCGAGTCCGGAGGCGTCAGCGTCAGCGAGGTCGCACGGCGCTGGGGCTTCGCGCACCTCGGCCGGTTCTCGGCCTCGTACGCCCACCGCTTCGGCGAGCGTCCCAGCACCACGCTCGACACCTGAGGCGTCAGAGGTAGTCGGTCCCGCCGTCGTCCTCGCTGTCGTCGCCCTCGCCGCGCGGCTGCACGGTCGGCCGCGCGGGCTGGAGCCGTCGGGTCTTCTCGCGCATCGACTCCACCGCCTCCGGGTCGTCGAGGTCGACGCCGCGGTCGAGCGCCGGGCTGGTGAAGAGCTGGCTGGCCGGTCCGACCAGGAGACGGGTCTCGCCTCGCAGCCCCTCGTCCGAGAGCGACGGCACCACGACCAGGTCCGACTTCCCCACGTTCGCCAGCGCCTGCGCGTACTCGACGACCGCCGAGCACACCTCGTCGCCCAGCAGCACGAATCCGCTCGCGTAGTACAGCTTCTGCATCTCGCCCTCCCCTGGATCCCGGACCGCCCCTCCGGTCGGCCCGTCCCCCGACGCTAGGACGGCGCCGACCGGGCGCCCCAGCCCTTGACGGGGGTGGGGCGGAGGGGTCAGAGTCCGCGCGGAGTGGGCAGTTGCAGCGCGGTCGCGAGCGCCTCGACGACGCGGGTCGCGCGCACGTCGCCGACCCCCTCCATCCGGTTGGTGAGGAACGCGAAGCCGACTCCCGCGTCCGGGTCGGCGAAGGCGACCTGTCCGCCCGCGCCGTCGTGCCCGAAGCCGCTCGGCGTGAGGTACCGGCGCGCGTCCGTGCCGAGCTGGAAGCCGCAGCCCCAGGCCGGCCACGGGCCCGGCACCGGCCACACCGGCGGGCCGCTGCTGAGCGGAGCGGTGGCCCGCTCGATCGTCGCGTCCTCGAGCAGCCGCACGCCGTCCGTCTCGGTGAACGCCGCCGACCAGATCGCGGCGAGCGCGCGGGCCGAGCCGATGCCGCCCGCTCCGGGGATCTCGGCGGCCTGCAGCACGGGATCGTTGAAGCCCGTGCCCGGTCCGACGAGCTCGACGGGCAGCGCACCGCCGAGAGTCATCGCCCGCTCGCCCCAGTCGACGACTCCGGGGGTGCGCGCCGCGGCCTGCGCCGCCGTGAGCTCGGCGAGGGTGGGACCGACGAGCATCGTCGCGACGCGGCCCTGCTCGGAGGCGGGCAGCCCGATCCACGCCTCCGCGCCGACCGGTCCGGCGATCCGCTCCTGGAACGCGGCGCCGACGCTCCGCCCGGTCACCCGGCGGATCACCTCGCCGATCAGCCAGCCGTGCGTGATCGGGTGGTAGGCGTACCCCGTGCCCGGCTCCCACAGGGGCTCCTGCTCGGCGAGGCGCCCTGCGACGAGGTCCCAGTCGGCGAGGTCGGCGGTCGTGAGCGGGAGGCGGGGGGCCGAGAGCCCGGCCCGGTGGGCGAGCAGGTCCTGCACGCGCACGTCGGCCTTGCCCGCCGCGGCGAACTCGGGCCAGTAGTCGGCCACCCGGGCGTCGTAGTCGAGCAGCCCCTCCTGCACGAGACGTGCGGCGAGGAGGGAGACGAGGCCCTTCGTGCACGAGAAGACGACGCTGAGGGTGTCCTCCCGCCACGGCTCCTCCGCCCCCGCCTCTCCCGCCCAGAGGTCGACGACCGACCGGCCGTGCAGCCGCACCGCGACCGCCGCTCCCGAGCCGGGCCGGACGGCCTCGGCGAAGGCGTCGCGGACCCCCTCGAACCCGGGCTCCACGACTCCGTGCACCGCGGTCACCCCTTCACCGCGCCCTGCAGCAGAGCGGTGATGAACTGCCGCTGGAAGATCACGAAGACCAGGATCGTCGGCACGATGATCAGCAGCGCGCCCGCGTTGAGCAGCGGAATGCTGTTGCTGTACTGCCCCTGGAAGAAGGTGAGCGCTCCGGCGACGGTGCGGTCCAGCGGATCGGAGACGAGCACCACCGGCAGGAGGAACTGGTTCCAGGTCCAGAGGAACAGCAGGATCGCGAGCGCCGACAGGGCCGGGCGCGCGAGCGGCAGCTGGATCCGCCGGAACTCCTGCCAGGTCGTCGCGCCGTCCACGCGCGCCGCCTCCGAGAGCTCGGACGGGATCCGGACGAAGTGCGCGCGCATCCACACGACGCTGAAGGGCATGTAGAGCCCGATCAGCGGCAGGATGATCGCCCACTGGGTGTTCAGCAGGCCCAGCGACTGGATCTCGTAGTACAGCGGGATGATCAGCGACTCGAACGGGATCGTGAGCCCGAGGATGAGGAACACGAAGACGAACCCGCCGCCGCGGATGCGCAGGTTGCCGAGCGCGTAGCCGGCGAGGGTCGCGAAGAGCAGGCTGATCGGGACGACGCCGAGCACGATCAGGGCGCTCGATCCCATCAGCTGCAGGACGTGCCCCGTCTCGAAGGCCTGGGCGAAGTTGCCCCACTGCGGGTCCGTCGGCCAGGTGAGGCCGGTCGGATTCACGTCCGCCGGCTGCAGCGCCGCCGAGAGCATGTTGACCAGCGGGATGACGGTCAGCACGAGCACGACGATCAGGACGACGCGGCCGATGACGACCTCGGACTTGGTGACGATCATCGGTCGCTCACTCTCGAGAGGCGCTGAAGGGGGAGGACGCAGGCGAGCACGAGCACCATCAGCACGATCCCGAAGGCGGAGGCGAGCCCCACGTCGCTCTGGGTGAAGCCGATCCGGTAGATCGAGATGCCGGGCACCAGGGTCGAGCGGCCGGGGCCGCCGAGCGTGGTCGTGTAGATGATGTCGAAGCTGCTCAGCGCCGCGATCACGGTGATCGTGGTGAGCACCGAGATCTCCTGGCGCAGGCCCGGGACCGTGATGGTGAAGAACTCGCGCAGCCACGTGCCTCCGTCGAGCCGGATGGCCTCGTAGAGCGAGACGTCGATCTTGCCGATGCCGGTGAGGAAGAGGACCGTGCAGAGCCCGGTGAGCACCCACGAGCCGATCAGGCCGACGGCGGGGAGGGCGGTCTGGAAGTCGCCCAGCCACGGCCGCGCGAGCGAGCCGAGCCCGACGGCCTGCAGGATCTGGTTGACCGCTCCGGTCTGCGAGTACATCCACGACCAGGCGATGCCGGCCGCGGCGAGCGGGATGATCTGCGGCAGGAACAGGATCGTCTGCGACACGCTCGAGAACACGCCGGGGCGCATCGAGCGCAGCAGGCTCGCGAGGACCAGGCCCGCCGAGACCGGGATCACCGTGAAGTAGAGGATCAGCACGAAGGCGTTGCCGATCGAGCCGAGCAGGTCGGGATCGGTGAACACGCGGAGGTAGTTCGCGAAGCCCACCCACTCGGAGGGGCCGACGCCGTTCCACTTGTAGAACGAGTACTGCACCCCGGTGATCAGCGGGTAGATGACGAACGCGATGTAGACGAGCAGGGCCGGCACGACGAAGAGCCAGCCGACGAGGGTCGCCCGCCGCGCCGCAGTGCTCCTGCGGCGCGGCGTCCCGCTCCGGCCCCCGCGGTCGACGGCGCTCGAGACGAGAGGGCCGGCCGCGGTCATCCGGCGAGTTCCTTCGCGTAGAACTCCTGCACGGCCGTGACGAAGTCCTGGCCGGAGATCTGGCTGGTCACCAGCAGCTGCGACTCCGGGATGATCGCGCCCGCGTAGATGCCCGCGGTCGCGTTCGACATGAAGTCGACCTGGCCGTCCTCCGCGCCGATCTGCGCCGACATGGCGAGCGCCTGCTCGAGCAGCGAGCCCGACTCGACCTCGGGGAGCGCCTGGGCCGGGTCGCCGCCGGGAGCGGCACCGGTCACGTCGACGACGATCTGGCGCGCGGCCTCGTTCGTGTGGATCCAGTTGAGGAAGAAGACGATCTCGTTGAGGTGCGACGACTTCGCGGCGACCGAGAACGAGTTGGCGGCGCCCATGGCCACGTGGTTCCCGCCCTCCTCGGCCGGGGGCACGAGGAAGAAGTCGACGCCGTCGCCCATCTTGGTCTGCGTGTCGGCGGCCGCCCAGTTGCCGTTGAAGGCGAACAGGCCCTCGCCGCCCTGGAAGCGGCTGACGAAGGAGGAGTAGTCGATCGCGTTGATGTCCGAGGGGAAGTAGCCCGCGTCGGCCCAGGTGCGGATGAGCTCGGCGCCCTTCAGGTTGCCGTCGGTCTCGTAGGTGGCGCCGGGGACCGTGAAGATCCAATCGGCCATCTCCTGCTTGTCGGCGTACTGGTTCATCGCCGCCTGCACGACGAAGTTGACCACTCCGTCCTTGTCGCCGGCCATGATCGGCAGGACGCCGCCGGCCTTCGCCTTCGCGAGGTCCTCCTCGAACTCGGCGAGCGTGGTCGGCGGGGCGTCGATCCCGAGCTGCTTCGCGAGCTCGAGGTTCATGTAGATGCCGGTGACGCTGTAGCCCAGGCCCAGCTGGTAGAGCGAGCCCTTCCCGCGGACGCCGTCGGAGTCGACGCGGAGCGGGGCGAGCTGCGAGGCCGACCAGGCGTCCCAGCCGTAGGCGTCGAACCACGGGTCGAGGTTCGCGAGCAGGCCGTCCTTGACGGTGTCGCCGATGGTGGGGAGGCGGATGAGGTCCGGGGGCGTGTCGCTCGCGAGCAGCTTCGGCGAGTTGGCGGTGAGGTTCGCGAAGGTGTCGCGGTTGATGGTGAAGGTGACGTTCGGGAACTGCTTGGTGAACTCCTCCGTCAGCTTGTCGGTGACGGGGAAGCCGGTCTCGTCGGCGATGACGAGCTCGACGGTGTCGCTGGTGAGCTCGGTGCTCACGTCGACCGAGGAGCTCGCGGCCGGAGCGCTCGAACCTCCGGGCGCGCAGGCGGCGAGGGTGAACAGGGCCGCGACCGAGCCGGCGCCGACCAGGACGGTCCTGCGGCCGATCGGCGCGCCGGGGGTGGGGAAAGACATGCGGTGACTCCTTCGTCGTGGGTGCAGGTGCTGCTGGTGCCCGGCCGCCCGGAGGGGCTCGAGCCGCGGCTCCGGACGGCCGCCTGAAACCTTTGAGCGGGGGACTAAAAGGTTTCAGGTGTGGATATAGTCTGTGCACACGGAAGACTTGTCAAGGGCGACGGCGGGAGGCGGCGGGCATGGCGAAGAAGCGCGTGACGCTCGCCGACGTGGCCCGCGAGGCCGGGCTGTCGATCTCGGCCGCGTCGATGATCCTGAACGGGAAGCCCGAGACCGGACTGTCGAAGGACGCCCACGAGCGGGTGTTCGCCGCCGCCGAGGCGCTGCACTACCGGCCCAACGTCGCCGCCCGCGGCCTCCGCACCGACAAGACCCGCACGATCGGCTTCATCTCGGACCAGATCGCGACCACGCGCTTCGCCGGCGGCCTGATCAAGGGCGCGCTCACGGCGGCCGAGGCGGCCCGGCACGTCGTCCTGCTCCTTGAGACCGGCGGCGATCCGGCGCGCGAGGCCGAGGCCGTCGACGCGGTGCTCGACCGCCAGGTCGACGGCATCATCTTCGCCTCGATGCGCTCCCGCGAGTTCTACGTGCCGGAGCTGCCCGCCTCCACCTCCGTGGTGATGCTCAACGCGACGAACTCGCAGCACCCCGCGTCGATCCTGCCCGACGAGTACGCGGGCGGACGTGCCGCGGTGGAGCTGCTGCACGCGCACGGCTACCGCGACGGGATCGCGCTGATCGGGCAGAACGACGAGGTCGAGCGCGACCGCTTCCGCTCGGCGACGGTGGCCGAGCGCGTCGCCGGCATCCGCGACGCCATGGCCGAGAAGGGGCTCGCGTTCGTCGCCGAGGAGTCGATCCCCGACTGGGAGCCCGAGCACGGCCACCGCGCGGTCGCCGACCTGCTGGCGCGGCGCGACGACATCCGCCTCCTGCTCTGCCTCAACGACCGGATGGCGTTCGGCGCCTACCAGGCGGTCGCGGAGGCGGGGCTCTCGATCCCGGGCGATGTCGCCGTGGTGTCGTTCGACGACGACGAGCTGGCCGCCTACCTCCGCCCCGGGCTGACGACCGTGGCGCTGCCGCACGAGGAGATGGGCCGCCGGGCGGTCGAGCTGCTGCTGAGCGGCGCTCCGGGCGAGCGGGTGCTGGTGCCGATGCCGCTGGTGGAGCGGGCGTCGACGCGGCGGGTCTGACGGGGCGGGGCCTGGGGGGCTGATCGGGGACGTCGGGCGGGCCGGGTGGAGTCGGGCGGAGCCGCCTCAGCCGGCCGAGCGGATCCCCCCGGTCGGACCCCAGGCGACTCCGGTGCCGCCCGCGTCGCCCTGGTAGTCGTCGGGCGAGAGGGCCATGCCGCTCGCGACGAAGTCCGTGGTCGCCGCGCAGTCCGTGACGACGACGTCGCCGTCGGAGCGCGCGAGCCCGTAGAGGCAGACGGACTCGTCGGCGAGCTCCGCGGCCGAGAAGGAGTCGAGGCTGAGGGTGGCGAAGTAGTCGACTCCGGCGATGCTGCCCAGGTAGCGCGTCGGCCCCCAGTGGAAGACGCGGAGGCTCGCGAGGGTCGACAGCGGGCGCGTGGCGACGTCGTCGGGGACGGCCCAGGGCTCGGTGAAGACCTCCAGCGACGGGCGAGGGGCCAGCGCGACGGAGGCGGCCGTGCCGAGGGCGGCGAGCCCGAGCATGGCGACGAGCGCGGCGATCACCCCGAGGCGGCGGCGCGGGCGGGGCGGGGCGGAGATGCGGGAGTCGGCGTCGGCGCCTCCGGTGGTCTCACTGCGCTCGCCCCAGCCGGGCGCCGCGTCCCGGCCGGGTTCGCCTCGGCCCGACTCGTCCCGGCCGGTCTCGTCGCGGCCGGTCCGGTCGCGGCGCATCCCGGTCCGGTCGCTCGCCGTCCCGCGGCCGATCCGGCCCTGGGCCGCTGCGGGTCCGGCGGGCGGGGCCAGTTCCGCGACCGCGGTGTCGAGCGCCTCCTCCCGCTCGCGGAGCTGCGCGCGCAGCAGTGCCAGCTCCTCGAGCGCCGCGGGGTCCGCCTCCGCGCTGAACGCCCGGCGCTCGAGCGCGGCCCGCTGTCTCCGCTCCTCCGGCGACGCGCCGTCGCGGCGCCGCTGCAGGGCGGCCCGGCCCCGACCGCGACCGCCCAGGGCCGCGTCGAGCGCCTCCTCCGTCGCGGGATCGAGGTCGTCGAGCAGCCGCGCCGCGCGTGCCGGCGTGACCGCGGTGCCGACGGACGCCGGCACGTCAGCCCCGGTCGCGGACGGCGCGCGCCAGCGACTCGAGGCGCTCCCGGTACTCCGGCCACCACTCCTCCGGCACCGGCGGGAGGTTGTCGCCGGGCGTCCGGAGCCCGACCCGCCCGTCGATCAGCTCGCGGACGATGTCGGCGTGGCCGGCGTGCCGGTGCGTCTCCGCGGTGATGTGGACGAGGATCCGGTGCAGCGTCACGTCGCGGTTCGTCCACCAGGGGACCTGCCCGGGAGCGTCGAGCGGAAGGGCCGCGACCGTCGCGTCGGAGTGGGCCCACACGCGGCGGTACAGCGCGACGACGTCGGCCGTCGACTCGTCGGCCGTCGCCCACATGTCCGAGTTCGGCTCCGACTCGTCCTCCATCCACGGCATCGGCTCCGGGAACGGCCGCCCGAACACGGCGCCGAGGTAGCCCGCCTCGGTGCCCGCCACGTGCTTCACCAGGCCGAGCAGGTTCGTGCCCGTCGCGACCAGCGGCCGCCGCACGTCGTACTCGTCGAGCCCGTCGAGCTTCTGCAGCAGGGCGTCGCGCCCCTCCTGCAGGTAGCGGAGGAGGGTCTGCTTCGCGTCGTCGCTCATCCCCCCAGCCTGCCGCGCCCGTCCGAGCCGCGCCAGAGCGGTGCCGGAGCCGCGCCGTGCTCAGACCGCAGGAAGGATCGCCCCACGGGCACCGGGATCCGCGGATCCACGGGCCGCCGGAGCGATCCCTCCTGCGGTGTGGACGGAGTCAGGCCGGGACGCCCGCTCCCGCCCGCTGGACCCGGGTGCCGACGAGGCGCTGCGAGGAGGCGTCGACAGCGGCGGCCGGGCCGACCAGCTCGAGCGCCGTCTCCGTCTCGCGCGTCGCGCAGTCCGGGCCCACCCACAGCTCGACGCGGCCGGGCTCGACGATCCGCACGCCCTCGCGTCCGGTGAAGGCCAGGCGCGCGGCCGGGACCTCGAAGCGGACCTCCGCCTCCTCGCCGGGCTCGAGCGCGACCCGCGCGTAGCCGAGCAGCTGCGCCACCGGCCGGGTCACGCTCGCGAACACGTCGCGGGCGTACAGCTGCACCAGGTCGGTGCCCGCCCGCTCGCCCGTGTTGCGGACGCGCACGGTCGCCGTGAAGGATCCGTCCGTCGGGGCGGACTCCTCGACCGCCAGCTCCGTCCGGGCGAAGGTCGTGTACGAGAGGCCGTGGCCGAACGGCCGCACCGGCGTGCTGTCGGCGGAGGTCACGTCCGACGGCCCGCCGAGGATCGGGTGCAGGTACGAGAACGGCTGCGCTCCGGCCGAGCGCGGCAGCGAGACCGGCAGGTGGCCGGAGGGGTCGACCCGTCCCGAGACGACGCCCGCGATCGCGCCGGCGCCCTCCTCCCCCGGGAAGAACGCCTGCAGCACGGCGGCGGGAGCCGACGGCCCGTCGAGCGCCCAGCCCACGGCGTAGGGGCGGCCGGTCAGCAGCACGAGCACGACCGGGGTCCCCGTCGCCACGACGGCCTCGACCAGCTCGCGCTGGCGGCCCGGGAGCTCGAGGCTCTCGACGTCGTTGCCCTCGCCGACCGTGCCGCGGCCGAACAGGCCCGCCCGGTCGCCGACGACCACGATCGCCACGTCGGAGTCGGCGGCCGCCCGGACCGCCTCGGCGATCCCGGAGGCGTCCTCCCCCTCGACCGAGCAGCCCTCGGCGAGCAGCAGCTCGGCCGAGCCGAACTCGCCGGCCAGCGCGTCGGCGACCGTCGAGATCTCGAAGCCCAGCGGCACGCCCGGGTGGTGCGCCAGCACGTGGTTGGCGAAGGAGTAGCAGCCCATGAGCGCGGGCGCGCTGTCGGCGTTGGGACCGATCAGCGCGAGGCGGCGCGGCGCAGCGAGCGGCAGGACGCCGTCGTTGGCGAGCAGCACCACCGACTCCTCGGCCAGGCGGCGGGCGATGTCGCGGTGGGCCGGCGAGTCGAGGTCGATCGACTCGGGGGCGTCGTCGAAGCGCGCGTCGAGCAGGCCGAGCCGCTCCTTCTGCGCGAGCACCCGCAGCACGGCCCGGTCGACGAGCGCCTCGTCGGCCTCCCCGGCCCGGATGCGCGCCGCCAGCGGCGCGAGGAACGCGTCGCCCGTGGGCAGCTCCACGTCGATCCCCGCGGCGAGCGCCAGCTCGGCCGCCTCGCCCAGATCGGCGGCGACCGCGTGCATGAGGTGGAGGAACGCGACCGAGAAGTAGTCGGCGACGACCACGCCGTCGAAGCCCCAGCGCTCGCGCAGCACGCCCGTGAGGTAGGCGGGCGTCGCTCCGACCGGGTCCCCGTCGATCTCGGCGTAGGAGTTCATCACCGAGCGGGCGCCCCCGTCGCGGATCGCCATCTCGAACGGCGGCAGCAGCACGTCCGCGATCTCGCGCGGTCCGGCGTGCACCGGCGCGTGGTTGCGGCCGCCGCGGGAGGCGGAGTAGCCGATGAAGTGCTTCAGCGTCGCGTCGACGCCGGTGGACTGCAGCCCCTGCACGTACGCGGTGCCGATCGTGCCGACCACGTACGGGTCCTCGGCGATGCACTCGTCGACCCGGCCCCAGCGGGGGTCGCGGATCACGTCGAGCACGGGCGCCAGGCCCTGGTGGATCCCGAGCTCGCGCATCGAGCCGCCGATCACGGCGCCGAGCTCGGCCACGAGCTCCGGGTCGAACGAGGCGCCCCAGGCGAGCGGAGTCGGGAACGTCGCGGCCTGCCAGGCGGCGAGCCCGGTCAGGCACTCCTCGTGGACGATCGCCGGGATGCCCAGCCGCGTCTCCTCGACGAGCCGGCGCTGCTCCGCCCACAGCCAGCGGGCGCGCTCGAGCGGATCGACGGGGCGCGTGCCGTAGACGCGGGTCAGCTGGCCGATCCCCTCGCGGGTCGCCTCGGCGTACCCGGTCGAGGTGGCCATCTCGCCGGCGAGCGGGGCGACGACCTCGCCGCCCTGGTCGACCCAGTAGCCGACCAGCTGGGAGAGCTTCTCCTCCAGCGTCATCCGGCCCAGCAGCTCGGTGGTGCGGGCGGACGGGGCCTGGGGGTCCTCTGGTGCGTGCGGTGCGGTCACGGTGCGACCCTCTCTGCGGGTGGGGCGACGGGTGCGGACGGAACGGGGGACGCGGCGGACGGGCGGAGCGATCCGCTCATCCCTTCACCGCCCCCGTCAGCCCGCCGACGATGCGGCGCTCGAAGACGCTGAAGAAGATCAGCGCCGGGATCATCGACAGCGACACGAAGGCGAGCACCTTCGCCGTGTCGACCGAGTACTGCGACGAGAACGCCTGGACTCCGAGCGGGAGCGTGAAGGTGGACTCGTTGTTGAGGATGAACAGGGGCAGCAGGTAGCTGTTCCAGCTCGCGATGAACGCGAGGATCCCCGTGGTGATCACGCCGGGCATCGCCAGGCGCACGACCATGCGGAAGAAGAAGCCGATCCGGCTGCAGCCGTCGATGAAGGCCGCCTCCTGGATCTCGTCCGGGATCGCGCGGAGGAACGGCACCAGGATGATGATCGTCGTCGGCAGGCCGAACGCGATCTGCGGCAGCACCACTCCGGCGAGCGAGTTCATCAGGCCGAGGCTCTTGATCACCAGGTAGAGAGGAGTGATCGCCACGGTCATCGGGAACATCAGGCCGGCGGCGAAGAGCGCGTAGAACACGCCGCGTCCGGTGAAGTCGTAGCGGGCCAGGACGTAGCTCGCCATCAGGCCGAGCACGACCACGCCGAGCGTCGTCGCGAGGCCGGCGATGGTGGAGTTGCCGACCTCCTGCCAGAAGACGCCGCCGGTGATCACGTCGAGGTAGTTCTGCACGTTCCACGGCGAGGGCAGGCCCGCCGGGTCGGTGGTGATCTGCGCGTTCGTGCGGAAGCCGCCGAGGATGATGTACGCCACCGGGGCGAGCATCAGCGCGATCACGACGATCGCCACGACGTAGGCGATCGTCGTGCCGCGACCCAGGGGCTGCCGGCGCCGCTTCACCGCGAGAGGCCGAGGGGTCTCCGGAGTGATCGGCGGGGCCGTCATCGTCGTGCCGGTCATCGCTTGTCTCCCGTCAGTGCGCCCGCTGTGTCGCGCCGGAGCACGAAGCGCTGGTAGAGCAGCGCCACCACGAGCGAGATCAGGAACAGGACCACCGCGACGGCGTTCCCGTACCCGTAGTTGCCGGCGTTGCGGCCGTTGGTGACCAGGTATATCGCCATGGTCGAGGTGCCCGCGGTCGAGGACACGTACTGGCCCCAGATGATGTAGACGAGGTCGAACAGCTGCAGTGCGCCGATGATCGACAGGAACGCCCAGATCCGCAGGGTCGGCGCGAGCAGGGGCAGGGTGATCCGCCGCTGCACCTGCCAGTAGGAGGCGCCGTCGATGGCCGCGGCCTCGGACAGCTCCTCGGGGATGCCCTGCAGTCCCGCGAGGAAGAGGATCACGGCGAAGCCGATGTACTTCCACGTGATGATCAGCATCAGCGTCCAGATCGCGATCGCCGGATCCGAGAGCCAGTCCTGCTTCAGCGCGCCGAGGCCGACCTTCTCGAGCAGGCCGTTGACCGCGCCGCTGGTCTGGAGCATCAGGCTCCAGCCGGTGCCGACGACGACCTCCGAGATCACGTACGGCACGAAGATCAGGACGCGGATGATCGACTGCCCGCGCAGCTTGCGGTTCAGCAGCAGCGCCAGGAGGATCGCGACCGGCCCCTGGAGCACGAGCGAGAGCACCACGATGATGCCGTTGTGCGCGAGGGCGTCGTGGAAGGTGGGGTCCTGCAGGATCGTCAGGTAGTTGCGGAAGCCGACGAAGTCCGTCGGCACTCCGTAGCCCTGCCAGCTGAAGAAGCCGTAGTAGGCCGCCATCACGACCGGGAAGATCACGAAGGCGAGGAAGACGATCAGCGCCGGGCCGACCAGGAGCGCGATCTCGAAGCGCCCCGCCCAGCCGACGCTGCGGCGGCGCCGGCGCACCGGAGGCGTCGAGGTGACGCCTCCGGTGCGCGCGGTCCCGCGGGGCTCATCCACTCCGAGGAGCGGGCTCTCGCGGAGTGCCATGGTGGCTAGGCCTTCGCCGCGGCGGCGTTGACGGCCTCGACCAGCTGCTCGGGGTCGCTCTTGCCGGCCAGCAGGTCGACGACGCCGACGTTCAGCGCGTTGCCGACGTTGAGGCCGTAGACGGTGTCGAGCCACTGCGAGACGTACGGGGCCGAGTTGTAGGCCTCGAGGATCTGCTGCAGGTACGGCTCGGTGACCGCCTCCTGCGCCACGGTGTTCACCGGGGGCGCGTTGAAGGCCGCGTAGTACTCCTTCTGCACGTCGGAGGTGGCCAGGTAGTTGAGGAAGTCGACGCACTCGTCGGGAGCGCCCGCGGAGCAGGAGTAGCCGTCGACGCCGCCCATGATCGCGCCGGCCTCGCCGTCGCCGCCGTCGATCTCGGGGAAGGGGAACCAGCCCAGGTCGGGCAGCGGCTTCTCGTCGGGGGTGAGGGAGGCGATCACGCCCGGGTCCCACGCGCCCATGAGCTCCATCGACGCCTGGTGGTTGGCGAGGAGTCCGGCCGAGCTGCCCGCGCCCTGCTGGGCGGCGGTGGTGAGGAAGCCCTCGTTGAACGGCTCGGTGGCCGAGAAGTCCTGCAGGTCCTCGCCCGCGCGGACCCAGCAGTCGTCCGAGAAGTCCTTGGTGTCGGCCGCCTCGGCCATGGTGTCGGCGCTGCACTCGCGGAGCGCGAAGAAGTAGTACCAGTGCGCGGCGGGCCAGGCGTCCTTCGCGCCGAGCGCGACGGCCTGGGCTCCGCTGCCCTTGATCTTGGTGATCGCGGAGTCGAGCTCATCGATGGTCTTCGGGGTCTCGGTGACGCCCGCCGCCGTGAAGACGTCCTGGCTGTAGAACAGGCCGCCCGGGAGGACGGCGACCGGCATCGCCCAGACCTTGTCGTCGAGCGTGTTCGCCGAGAACGAGCCCTCGGGGATCTCGCTGCGCGCCTGGTCCGAGATGCCGTCGGTGAGGTCCTTCAGCTGTCCGCCCGCGACCATGGCGGCGAGCTTGCCGCCTCCGCGCTGGAGGAAGACGTCGGGGGCGTCGCCCGAGTTGAGCGCCGTCTGGAGCTTGCCGTCGAGGTCCTCGTTCTGGATGGCCTGCGACTCGATGGTCACTCCGGGGTTCGCGGCCTCGAAGTCCGCGATCGTCTTGTCCCAGAACTCCTGGCCGGGGCCCGTGGTCGAGTTCTGCCAGAGGGTCATCGCGACGGTGCCGTCGCTCGATCCCGAGTCCTGGGCCGAGCAGCCGGTGAGGGCCGCGACCGTGCCGAGCAGGGCTGCTGTCGCCACTGCGATCTTCCTGAACTTCATCGTCCAACCGTTCTCTTCATCGAGGGCGCCGTCTGGTGCACCGGCGCCGTGGGGGGTTCCCGCCTTCGCGGGTGGAGTCAGTGTCCGCAGTGCTTGCGAAAGTGGTCAAACGTTTTCGAAATGGTTTTCGAAGCACGGGTTACAGTCGGCCACATGACCACCCGACCGACCATCCACGACGTCGCCGCTGCCGCCGGCGTCTCGGTGGCGACGGTGTCCAAGGCCGTGAACGGCCGCTACGGCATCGCCCCGTCCACCGCCACCCGCGTGCTCGAGGTCGTGCGCGAGCTCGGCTACGAGTCGAGCCTCGTCGCGAGCAGCATGCGCTCCCGGCGCACGGGCGTGATCGGCGTGCTCGTCGCGGGGTTCGAGCCGTTCAGCGCCGAGATCCTGAAGGGCGTGGGGTCGGTCCTGGCGGAGTCGCGGTTCGACCTGCTCGCCTACTCCGGCTCCCACGAGGGCGAGCAGGAGGGCTGGGAGCGGCGCTCGCTCAGCCGGCTCAGCGGCACCCTCATCGACGGGGCGATCATGGTGACGCCGAGCGTGGTGAGCGCGCCCTCCGACATCCCGCTCGTCGCTGTGGACCCGCACACCGGCCGCGCCGACCTGCCGACCGTCGAGTCCGACAACTTCGGCGGCGCCCTGCTCGCCACCCGCCACCTCGTCGCCCTCGGGCACCGCCGCATCGGCTTCGTCGCGGGCCGCGGCGACCTGCGCTCGGCGCGGCTGCGGGAGGCCGGCTACCGGGCGGCGCTGGCGGAGGCCGGCATCGCCTTCGACGAGCGCCTGCTGCGGGTGGGCAACTACCACCGCGACACCGCCCGGCGGCCCGCCTCCTCGCTCCTGTCGCTGCCCGACCGGCCGACCGCGGTCTTCGCCGCCAACGACGTCTCGGCGCTGGCGATCATCGAGACCGCCGCGCACCTGGGCCTCGCCGTGCCCCACGACCTGTCGGTGATCGGCTTCGACGACGTGCCCGAGGCCGCGCGCTTCGATCCGCCGCTGACCACCGTCCGCCAGCCGATGCAGACGCTCGGAGCGACCGCCGCCGAGATGCTGATCGCCCTGATGGCCGGGCGCGAGCCGCGCTCGCTGCACGTGCAGCTGCCGACGCAGCTCGTCCGCCGCGCGACGACGGGACCGCCGGCATGAGCGGCGACGGGACCGCCGGCACGGGCGACGAGCTGGAGGACGACGGCCCGACCGCCGTCCACGCCGCCCTCTTCGACGCGCTGGAGCTGGTGGACCTGCCCGCGCTCGAGGCGCTGCTCGACGAGCGCTTCGTGATCGAGCACCCGACCGGCCTGGTGCAGTCGCGGGAGGAGTGGCTCGCCGACATCGACGAGGCGCGCAAGGAATACCACGAGATCGACCACGTCGAGAGCGCCCTCTCGGGCGGCGCCGCGCACCCGGTGCTCACCTCCCGAACCATCACCGAGGCGACCATCGGCCGCCTGCACGCGACCTGGCGGCTCCAGCTGACGAGCCGCCTCGTCCGCCGCGACGAGGGGTGGGTGATCACGCGGACCGTGGTGACGAGCTGGTGAGGCGGACGGACCGGCGCGTCCGCGGCCGGCCGCGGGCGCGACGGGCAGGATCGACACCGTGCTCCTCCAGGTCGTGACCCGCTCCGCCCGCCCGGCCGCCGAGATGTTCGACCGGGCGCGCGACATCGACCTGCACACGCGCTCGCAGGCCGGCGCCCGCGAGCGCGCGGTCTCCGGGACGACCACCGGGCTGATCGGGCTCGGCGAGCACGTGACCTGGAGCGCCCGGCACTTCGGCGTCCCGCTCCGGCTGACCAGCGCCGTCACCGCGCTCGACGCCCCGCACTCCTTCGTCGACGAGCAGACCCGCGGGCCCTTCGCGACCTTCCGGCACGAGCACCGCTTCGAGTCCGACGGCTCCGGCTCCGTGATGATCGACCGGCTCGAGTACTCCGCCCCGCTCGGCGTCCTCGGGCGGATCGCGGAGCGGCTGGTGCTCGACCGGCACCTGCGGCGGCTGCTGGAGGAGCGCGGCGCGTTCCTCGCCGGAGGCGACCGGTGAGGCTCCTGATCCGGACCCTGCTGACGCTCGTCGCCGTCGCCGGGGTCCTCTCGCTCGCGACGACCTCGGTCCTGTTCGCCCTGTCCTCCCTCGACACCGGCCGGGACCCCGGCGAGCTGCTCCTCCCGCTGGCCCGAGCGCTTCTGGCGGCCGCCGTGACGGCGGCCGTCGGCGGGCTCCCCTACTCCGCGGGACGGGGTCGCGCGCCCTGGCCGGTCCTCTGGACCGCTTCTGCGGTCTGCATCCTCGCGATCGCCTGGATCGTGGTCTCGATCGCGGCGTGGACCGACGCGGGCGACGGGACGGACGCTGTCGTCGCGCTGCTGACCGTGGTGCCCGCCGCCTGCTGCTCGATCGCCGCGGTGCCGGTGACCGAGCTCGTCCTCCGGGTGGGAACGCGCAGGATCGGCGCCCGATAGCGGATTCGTCCGCGCCGCTTGACATTGACGCTGCGTCAACCCGTACCGTCGCTTCCATCGCCGCCGGAGTCACCGGCGACGCGGAGACGGAGGGCGCTGTGGAGCAGGAGTGGACCGTGCACGACGTGGCGCGGCTCGCCGGCACGACCAGCCGGACGCTGCGGCACTACGGGGCCGAGGGGCTGCTGCCGCCGAGCCGGGTGGGCGCGAACGGCTACCGCTACTACGACGCGGCCGCGCTCGTGACGCTGCAGCGGATCCTGCTGCTGCGCGACCTCGGTCTCGGGCTGCCCGAGATCGGGCGGATCCTGCGGCGCGACGCGGAGCCGGTGGCCGCTCTCGAGCGGCACCTCGACGTGCTCCAGGAGGAGCGCCGGCGGATCGACCGCCGCATCCGGGCGGTCGCCGGGACGATCACCACGATGAGAGAGGGGAACGGGCCGATGGCCGAGGAGATGTTCGACGGGTTCGACCACGCGGAGCACCGCGAGGAGGTGGAGCGCCGCTGGGGCGCCCCGGCTTACGCCGACGGCGACCGCTGGTGGCAGTCGATGAGCGCGGAGGAGCGCGAGCGGTGGCAGCGGAGGCAGGCGGACCTCGCCGGCGCGTGGACCGCCGCGGCGGCGAGCGGAGCAGATCCGACGGGGGACGCCGCCCTCGCGCTCGCCGAGCGGCACCGGGCCTGGCTCGCGGAGGTGCCGGCGACGCCCCGCGACGCGTCCGGACGGCCGAGCGACGAGTACCTGCTCGGGCTCGGCGACATGTACGTCGACGACGAGCGGTTCTCGGCGCACTACGGCGGCGCGGTCGGCGCGCAGTTCGTGCGGGACGCGCTGCGGGCGCTGGTCGAGCGGCAGGGCTGAACGGCGGGTCGGGAGGACGGTATCCGCTGGAGCGGACCACGGGTCGCGCGCCCCGACGCCTCCCTCACGGAATCCCCCTCGATGCAAGCCGTTGAACGACCCTGCGCCCCTGGGCACTGTGGTCGCGGAGCCGGTGCCGCGCTCCCGCGAGAGGGAGCGATGGACGACGACACTCTGCTGGGCATCCTGCTGCGCGGGCGGCCGATGACGCTCGACGACGCGGCTCTCGCGACGCACCTCGACCCGCCGGACCTCCGCGCGGCCGTGCAGAGGCTCCGCGACCGCGGGCTCATCGGAGGCGCGGACGACGTCCTCGCCTACCCGCCGCCCGCGGACTGGGCGAACGAGGCCGTCGCGGTGCACACCCGCACGAGGGAGGCGAGGTTGACGTTGCCGATCACGTCCTTCTCGTTCAGGAGGCTCTGAATCGACGTGAGCAGGTTCAGGATGTACCGCCGCTCGCTGTCGTCGAGGAGGTCGTCGGTCTCCGCGAGCGCGGAAAGGGCGTCCTCCACGCACTCGAGCAGCGCCCGGCGTCGGGGTGACGTCAGTTCGGAGCGACCTTCGGTGACGTCGATCAACGTCGCCAGGAGACGACGTGACGCCATCTGCTCGCCGGAGAGGAGCTTCTTGTTCGCTGCGCCCCAGCTCTGGTCGGGGAGGACGATCGCGCGGTAGCAGGCCGGTAAGACCCCTCGTGATGCGGAGACGTCGGAGTGGCCGGCGCGTTCCAGATCGTCCATCCTGCGCTCGAGGTCGACGATGTACCCGAGCGCGTCTCCGATGCGCCGCCAGAACTCCACAGTGGTTCCATCAGCATCGGCGCCGCCGCGAGTCTCGGTGACCGAAATGGCGTGCACCCCGGGCGCAGCAGACCACTAGTCCAGGAGGTTCGCGAGCTCGCGCGCCGGATTTGCCAAGCGCACGAGCATACGGAGCACCACCGAACTCACCGGTAGCAACTCATCGGCTGAAGCTATTAATTTGGCCCGATTAAAGTTGAAGAGCGCTATAAAACGGGTAACCCTTAAGTAATGAGCACCACAGGAAGTATCGAGACGGTCAGGCCACTCCAATCCGGCGGCGTCATCGCCCTGATGGGCCTGCCTTACCTTGCGCTTGCTCTCGTCGCGCGGCTCCCGTTCACGATGATGATCGTCGGAACGCTGACGTTGCTCGTCGAGCGTGGAGAGACGGTTGCCGTCGCGGGGATCATCTCCGCGGTTGCGGGGATCGGTACCGCGGTCAGCGCTCCTGTCGTCGGCCGCCTGGTCGAGCGCTTCGGCCAACGTGCCGTCCTTCTCGGCGTGGGTGCGGTGTTCCTGGTAGCGCTGCTCCTTTTCGTCGGGTTGGTCGCGATCTCCGCGCCGTTGTGGTCAGTTGGGACAGCTGCTCTGGCCGCGGGGCTGGCAAGCCCGCAGGTCGCCCCGATGTCGCGGTCTCGCGTGACAGCCAAGGCTCGCAGAGTCGGGCTGGCATCAGCGCAGCTCGACCGCGCCATGGGGTACGAGTCGATGGCGGACGAAGGTGCTTTCGTCGTGGGTCCCGTCCTCGTCGGAGTCTTCTCGGTACTCCTGGGACCGTTCGCGCCTCTACTGGGCGCAGCCGGGCTGACAGCGACCGCCGTCATCGGCTTCGCCCTGCATCGGTCGGCCGCCGCGAGAACGGATCCGCTCGAGGGTCACGAGTTCGCACCGACCCGGTTCGTGAACGTGCGATTCATCGTCCTGGTATCAGGCATGGTGCTCGTCGGCGGAATCTTCGGCACGACCCTGACCGCGCTCACCAGTGAGCTCGAACTGCAGAGCATGGCGGAGTGGACAGGACTCGTCTACGGAGTCATGAGCATCGGGTCGATCATCTCTGCTGCGGCGATCAGCCGTATCCCTGGGCGGTTCCTCCCGCGCCGACTCCGCTGGGTTGTCACCGCCGTTCTTGCGTTGGCCGGACTCGCGGTGATGGCAGTGTCTCCCGACCTTCCCCTGCTCACCGTGGGTCTCCTCATCCTCGGGCTCGGCGTGGGAGCGAGCCTGGTCTCGATCTTCAGCTTCGCCGCGGAGTCTGTTCCGGGACCACGTCACACCTCAGCGTTCGCGATCCTCGCGAGCTCGCTGGTTGTCAGCCAGGCCGTTCTCACGGCGGGAGCTGGCGTTGTGGTCACCGGCGCCGGCCCCGACGCAGGATTCGCTCTCGGGGCGGTTCTCGGGCTGCTTCTCGTCGTAGCCGGAATCGTCGATTGGCGTCTTGTTCGAGGACGCCAGGCGGCACCCGCCAGCCACGCATCCCACTGATGCCCACGAGGCCGACCGATGTTCTTGCGGCGGGCCCGGGTGCGCGGTGCGAGGAAGGTCATCGCTTTCCACCTCGAGCACACCGCACTCCTTATTAATCGAGTTGAACTATCAATCTCGATCAATCTGCCTCTTTGTCTGATTGATCGGGATCCGTACCGTCCTAAGTAACGCCGCGGCACTTCGCCGGGCGGAGATGGGAGCAACGATGCTTGCGGTCGTAGGAGACCTCATCGAGGACGTCGTGGTCTGGCCGGCCGGTGCGCTGCGAAGCGGAACCGACAACAAGGCAGACATCTATCGGACTCGCGGCGGGTCGGCAGCGAACGTCGCAGCGTTCGCGGCAAGCCGGTACGCGACGCGCTTCATCGGCTGCGTCGGAGATGACGCGATCGGCGAGCACCTCAGCCGGCTCCTTGAAGCCGACGGCGTGGACATCCGTCTGCAGCGGAAGGGCACCTCAGGCACGATCGTCATCCTGATCGAGCCGGACGGCGAGCGCACGATGCTCCCCAACCGTGGCGCCGCCACCCAGCTCGAGCAGATCCCCGCTGACTGGCTCTCCGGCGTCGAACTTCTGCACGTTCCCGCGTACTCCTTCGACGGCTCTCCTCTCCGAGAGACCGTCGAATCCATGATCGTCACCGTCCGCAAACAGGGCGGCGCCATCTCGATCGACACCTCGTCAACGCAGGTGATCGAGAGTTTCGGGGCTGCGGCGTTCCTCGACTACATCGAAGAGCTCCGGCCGGAATACCTCATCGCCAACAACGACGAAGCCGACCTGCTCGGACTGGGCGTCGGGAGCGATGTCGAGCCGATCCTGCGCAGGCTCTGGGACACCACTGTCGTCTTGAAAGCGGGTGCGAACCCGACGCGGATCCTTCGGGTAGGGCGAGACGCGCTCGTCATCCCCGTCCCGCCCGTCGCGCTCGTCCGCGACTCCACCGGAGCCGGCGACGCATTCGCCGCAGGGTTTCTCGCCTCCTTGCTCCTGACCGGAGACCTCAAGGAAGCCGCCGTCGGTGGTCACGCGAGCGCTGCACTGGTCCTCGCCTCGCCCGGCGCGACCGCCGGAATCCCTGCAATTTCCTGACTTCACGCCTTCCAAGGACACCCCATGACCCGACTCGCCACGGAAGCCGAGACTTCTCGTAGACCGCGCTCCAACGCCGGCATGGTGTTCGCGCTGCTCGTCGCCTGCGCCGCATTCCAGCTCAACGCGAGCATGCTCTCGCCCGCCCTGGTCACCATGGCCCGAGAGCTCGACGTATCGGAGGCCAGCGCGGCTCTCGCGCAGACCGTCTTCTTCAGCGCCACCGCCGTGTTCGGGATCTTCCTTCCCCGGTGGAGCGACATCATCGGGCGTCGGCGCGTCATGCTCCTGATGCTCACAGCGATGACCGTCGGCAGCGTCATCGCCGCCCTCGCGCCGAACCTACCGATCCTGCTGGCCGCCCGCGCACTGCAAGGCGCCTCCGGCCCGGTCGTGGCCGTCAGCCTGCTGATCCTGCGCACCGAAGTGCGCGATCCGCGACGGTACGGCTATCTCATGGGCCTTGTCGCCGCCGTCAACGGCGGAATCGCGGGCGTTGATGCGATCGCAGGCGGCCTGATCACCACCTACTTCGGGTTCCGACCCATCTTCTGGATCATCGCGGTCCTCGGAGTCGCTGCGATTCTCATCACCCAGGTCTGGACACCGGAGTCGCGGCCCTCGGCACGGTCCCGCATGGACTGGTGGGGGGTGCTGATCCTCGCCGGCGCGATCCTCTCCCTGCAGCTCGCCCTCAATGAACTGCAGAAACTCAGCGGCACGAACTGGTGGCTCGTCGGTGGTCTCGCCGTCGCAGGAGTCGTGCTCGCCTTCGTCTTCGTGCAGGTGGAGAGCGTCGTCGAAGTGCCCCTCGCCGCGATCGCGCTTCTGAAGCAACGAGCCGTCTGGGCGCTTCTGCTCACCACCGCCCTCACCCTCGCCGGCGTCCTCGCCGTCGTGAACGCCGTCGCGCTGTCCATCTCTCAGAACACCGAGAGCGGATTCGGACTCGCAGCAGACACCACCTCCCTGCTCCTCCTCACTCCGTACGCGCTCCTGGGGTGGATCGTCGGACCCTTCGCCGGCCGCCTCGCGCCGGTCTGGGGATACCGCACGATCCTCCGCCTCGGACTCGGCGGCTCCGTCCTCGGCATCTTGGCCATGGCGTTCCTCGGAACCCACAGCCTCGCGTTCCTCATCGGCTCGACACTCTTCCTCGGAGTCACGTACGCCGGCATGGCGAACATCGTGCTCAACGGCCTCGGAGTCGTGCTCAGCCCGCCGGAGAACCCCGGATTCCTGCCTGGACTGAACTCCGCCGCTTTCGGCTTCGGCGCGGGTATCAGCTTCACCGTGATCCCTGCTCTCCAGATGATCGGCAGCACCGCTGACGGCGTCCCCACCACCTCCGGCTACGCCCTCGCCATGTTCGCCGGCGCCGGCATCACCCTCCTCGCCCTCGCAGTGTCCTTCCTGCTCCCCAAGCCCCGCGGCGTGGAGCTCAACACAACTTCCCTCCCCACCCACTAACCATCACCCGCACCAGAACGGCCGCTTCCCAGCCCTGCAGGGCTGAAAGCGTCGACTCTCGGTGCACCAACCGAAAGACAGGAACCAGACCATGACTTCAACCCTTCGCATCTCGACCGAGGTCCAGGAAGCCGTCGCCGCAGGCAAGCCGGTCCTCGCGCTCGAATCGACCATCTTCACCCACGGGCTGCCCCGCCCCCGCAACTTCGAGGTCGCCACCGAGTCCGAGAAGCAGCTCCGCGCTGCCGGAGTCACCCCCGCCACCATCGGCGTCGTCAACGGCGAACTCGTCATCGGACTCTCGACCGCCGAGATCGAGCAGCTCAGCAACGACGACACCGTCGTCAAGGCCTCCATCCGCGACCTGCCCATCGTCGCCGCGAAGAAGCTCTCCGCCGGCACCACCGTCGCCGCGACCGCCTACGCCGCCCACCGCGCCGGCATCAAGGTGTTCTCCACCGGCGGCCTCGGCGGCGTCCACCAGGGCGCCTCCGAGACCTTCGACGAGTCCGCCGACCTCGGCGCCCTCGCCGCCCTGCCGATCGTCGTCATCAGCGCCGGCGTGAAGTCCATCCTCGACATCGGCCTCACCCTCGAGCGACTCGAGACCCTGAACGTGCCCGTCATCGGATGGAAGACCACCGACTACCCCGGCTTCTACATCACCGACTCCGGCTACGACATCGACTACGCCGTCGACACCACCGACGAGATCGCAGAGGTCGTCGCCGCCCGCGACGCACTCCAGCTCAACTCCACCGTCCTCGTCGCCAACCCCATCCCCGCCGACAAGCAGCTCTCCCCCGACACGCTCGAGAAGGTCCTCACCTCTGCCCACGGTGCGGCCGCCGACGCGAACATCGTCGGCCACGACACCACTCCGTTCCTGCTCGACTACATCCAGAAGGCGACCAACGGCGAAAGCCTCGAGGTCAACATCGACGTGTACCGCAACAACGTGCAGCTCGGCGCCGAGATCGCGAAGTCGATCAGCGCCCGCTGACCCGACCTGACAAGAGCGTCCCGATCACCCGATTCCCGTGACGCGAGAACCCCTCGCGCACACCGTGTGGCCCGTCCTACCTGGAGGACGGGCCACACGGTGTCACCTTTTCCGGACGTCACGCATTGCTATAGGTCCACCCTATGAATGGGTGGCTATTGCATCTTTTTCCGGAGGGGCGTACTGCGTACCGTCACTCCTACTCACCCACTCCCCCGCCCACGGGCGGGACTGATCCTGGCCCCATCCGCCCGATCAGCCCCTCCGCACGCTCGGCATCGTCGCCTGAGAGACCGTTCTGCGCACCCGATCCGCGCAGCTCTCTCCTTCGCCTGCCGGCGTCCGTCCGCCCGGCACACCCCGAAGGAACCCCATGAAGAAAGCTCTCTACGCCGGCGTCACTCTCCTCGGCGCTGTGTCCGTCCTCGCCGGCTGCGCCTCCGCGCCCGCCGCTTCCACCGAATCCGCGGCCGCCTCCGGCGACTACCTGCCCTGCATGGTCTCCGACGCCGGCGGATTCGACGACAAGTCCTTCAACCAGCTCGGCCGCGAGGGACTCACCGCCGCCGCCTCGGACCTCGGTGTCGAAGCGACGGCGGTCACCTCCGAGTCCGAGACGGACTACGCCCCCAACATCCAGAACCTCGTCGACCAGGGCTGCAGCCTGATCGTCACCGTCGGGTTCGCGCTCGCTGACGCGACGAAGGCCTCCGCAGAAGGCGCCCCGGACGTCGACTTCGCCATCATCGACGACTCCTCGATCTCGCTCGAGAACGTCAAGCCGATCACCTTCGACACCTCGCAGGCCTCCTTCCTCGCCGGCTACGCGGCCGCGTCCTACTCCAAGACCGGAGTGGTCGGAACCTTCGGCGGTCAGCAGTACCCGACCGTGACGCTGTTCATGGACGGCTTCGCCGACGGAGTCGCCTACTTCAACGAGCAGAAGGGCAAGGACGTGCGCGTCGTCGGCTGGGACGTCGACGCGCAGAGCGGCAGCTTCACCGGTGGATTCGCCGCCGGAGTCGAGGCCAAGACCGCCGCGCAGTCCCTGATCGATCAGGACGCCGACGTCCTCCTCCCCGTCGGCGGCCCCATCTTCCTCAGCGCCGCCGAAGCCATCCGCGACTCCGGCCAGGACGTGGCCCTCATCGGCGTCGACGCCGACTCTTACGAGACCAACCCCGAGAACAAGGACCTCTTCCTCACCTCCGTGCTCAAGGGCATCAAGGTCGGCGTCTCCGACGTCACGACAGCCGTCGGCTCGGGATCCTTCGACAGCACCCCCTACATCGGCACCCTCAAGAACGAGGGCGTCGGCATCGCGCCGTTCCACGACTTCGCCGACAAGGTCGACCCCGCCCTCCAGGACGAGCTCGACACCATCACCGCCGGCATCATCGATGGCTCGATCACCATCGACTCCCCCTCCGCCCCGACCGCGAACTGAGGACGTGCGGCCGACTCCCGAGCCGGCCGCACCCCTCTCCCCAGGGAGAACCATGAAACTCGAACTCCGCGGCATCACGAAGCGCTTCGGCGCCCTCACCGCCAACGACCACATCGACCTCACCGTCACACCCGGCGAGATCCACTGCCTGCTCGGCGAGAACGGCGCAGGCAAATCCACCCTGATGAACGTCCTCTACGGCCTCTACCGCGCCGACGAAGGCGAGATCCTGCTCGACGACCAGGTGCAGCACTTCACCGGCCCCGGTGACGCGATGAAATCAGGGATCGGGATGGTGCATCAGCACTTCATGCTCGTCCCCGTCTTCACCGTCGCGGAGAACGTGATGCTCGGCCACGAGCAGACCCGCGCAGGAGGCCGGCTCGACATCGACGCCGCCCGACGCCGCGTCAGAGAGATCTCCGCCCGCTTCGGCTTCGAAGTCGACCCGGACGCGATCGTCGAGGACCTCCCCGTCGGCGTCCAGCAGCGGGTCGAGATCATCAAGGCACTCTCCCGCGATGCGAAAGTGCTCGTCTTCGACGAGCCCACCGCGGTCCTCACCCCGCAGGAGACCGACGAGCTCATCGTCATCATGCGCCAGCTGCGCGAAGCGGGTACGGCGATCGTCTTCATCACTCACAAGCTGCGCGAGGTCCGTGAAGTGGCAGACCGCATCACCGTCATCCGCCTCGGCAAGGTCGTCGGCGAAGCAGACCCCGCCGCCACCAACGCCGAACTGGCGGCCCTGATGGTCGGCCGCGCCGTCGAACTCACTGTTCGTAAGGAACCGGCGCGTGCAGGCGCGAACGCTCTGGTCGTCCGAGGCCTCACCGTCACCGACCCCACCGGTCAGATCGTCGTCGACGACGTCTCCTTCGAGGTCCGCCGAGGCGAGGTCCTCGCCCTCGCAGGCGTCCAAGGCAATGGCCAGACCGAACTGACCGAGGCGATCATGGGACTGCAGGACCGCGTGCGCGGCTCCATCACCCTCGATGACGTCGAACTGCGCGGACTCCCCGTCCGCCGCATCCTCGACGCCGGGGTCGGCTTCGTCCCCGAAGACCGCACCGAAGACGGCCTCGTCGCCGAATTCACCATCGCCGAGAACCTCATGCTCGACCGCAGCGACGGCGCCCCCTTCGTCAAGGGCGGAGCCGTGCAGAGCCGTGTCCTCCAGAGATTCGCGCTGGAACGGGTAGCCGAGTTCGATGTCCGCACCCAAGGCATCAGCACACCGGTAGGACGCCTCTCCGGTGGGAACCAGCAGAAAGTCGTGCTGGCCCGAGAACTCAGCCGCGAGCTGCGCCTGTTCATCGCCGCCCAGCCCACCCGCGGAATCGACGTCGGCTCCATCGAATTCGTGCACAAGCGCATCATTGCCACCCGCGACTCCGGCGTCCCCGTCATCGTCATCTCCACCGAGCTCGACGAAGTGACCGCCCTCGCCGACCGGATCGCCGTCATGTACAAGGGCGGCATCATCGGCATCGTCCCCGCCGACACACCCCGCGAGGTCCTGGGCCTCATGATGGCCGGCCAAGCACCGGTCGAGACAGGAACGGCCGCATGAGCGACTTCCAGCTCCCCCGAGCAAACCCCGACACCGGTCTCGAGACCACCCCCGGCGATGAGACCGGCCAACACCCGGGACAGGAGAAGCCGTCCCGCCGGTCCGACACTGCTGCCTCTCGCATCCTCCGTGAGATTCTTGCCGGCAGCGCCCTGATGTCATTCCTCGCGATCCTGCTCTCCCTCGTCGTCGGCGGGATCTTGATCGCCACCACCAACGAGCAGGTGCAGCAGGCGGCGGGATACTTCTTCGCCCGCCCCATCGACCTACTCGCAGCGGCATGGAACTCGGTCGCCGGCGCCTACTCGGCGCTATTCCAAGGCTCCGTCTACAACTTCCGCCGCGACGGCTTCGCCGCGGGCATCAAGCCGCTCTTCGACACCTTCAACTTCGCCACGCCCCTGATCGTCGGAGGGCTCGGTGTCGCCCTCGCGTTCCGCGTCGGACTGTTCAACATCGGCGGCCGCGGGCAGATGCTCATCGCCGCTGCCTGCGCCGGCTGGGTCGGCTTCTCCTTCGACCTGCCCGCCGGAGTGCACCTCGTCATCGCCCTCGGCGCAGGCGTACTCGGAGGTGCGCTCTGGGGCGGCATCGTCGGTCTGCTCAAAGCACGCACCGGCGCCCACGAAGTGATCCTCACGATCATGCTCAACTACGTCGCGTTCTACCTCGTCTCCTACCTCCTGCGCACCCCCGGAGCGCTACAGGCTCCCGGCTCGAACAACCCCAAGTCCCCCGCCATGGCCGACACCGCGATCTTTCCGCGGCTCCTCGGCCCGGACTACGCCCTCAACCTCGGGTTTGTGCTGGCCCTCCTCACCACCGTCGGAATCTGGTGGCTCCTCGGGCGCTCGAGCCTGGGCTTCCGCTTTCGAGCCATCGGCGAGAACCCGAACGCCGCACGAGTGGCGGGCATCGACGTGAAGAACAACTACGTCCTCGCGATGCTCATCTCTGGTGGCCTACTCGGTCTGGCCGGCGTCTCCCAAGTCCTCGGGACCGTCACCACCGGCTTCACCTCCGGTATCGACGCGGGCATCGGCTTCGACGCGATCACCGTCGCGCTGCTGGGCCGTTCACGGCCGTGGGGCGTGTTCTTCGCCGGCATCCTCTTCGGTGCCTTCAAGGCCGGCGGCTACTCGATGCAGGCCGCCGAGGGCGTCCCCATCGACGTCGTGCTCGTCGTCCAGTCCCTCATCGTCCTGTTCATCGCCGCACCGCCCCTCGTGCGAGCGGTCTTCCGGCTTCCGACGCCGGGAGCTCTCCCCCGAGTCCGAGCCACGACATCGAAGGCGGCCTCCGCATGAGTACAGCACTCACCCTCCCCGCGACCATCGATCCCGTCCGCCTTCGCACCCGCAGCGCCAAGGCACCCGCCGCGTTCGCCGCGTTCACCGGCCTCGCCGTGATCCTGTTCGTGATCCTCGGGCGCGACGGAACGAGCACGTTCTCTCTCGCTAGCGAGAGCGACTTCTTCGCTCTGCCCCAGCTCGCGGTCCCTACCCGCGACGCGGGGACCGCAGCGGCCGTGATCCTGGTCGCGCTCACCATCGTCTCTCTCGAAATGACCCGACGATTCCGCACCGTCCCGCTCTGGCTCGCGAGCGTCTTCGGCATCGTCTTCCTCGCAGGCTTCCTCACCTGGGCCTCAGCAGGGTCGACCCTGCCCGTCCCGGGTCTTCTGCTCGGAACGGTCGGGCTCTCAGTCCCCCTGATCTTCGGAGCCCTCGGAGGCGTCATCTCCGAGAAAGTCGGCGTGGTGAACATCGCCATCGAAGGCCAGCTCCTCGCCGGCGCCTTCTCGGCGAGCATCGTCTCCACCATCACCCAGCAGCCCGTCCTCGGCCTGATCGCGGCGATGCTCGCCGGAGTCGCCGTTTCCCTGGTCCTCGCCGCGTTCGCGATCCGCTACGTCGTCGACCAGGTCATCGTCGGCGTCGTCCTCAACGTCCTCGTCATCGGTCTGACCAGCTTCATCTACTCCCAGTCGATGGCAGGAGATGCTGCGGGCCTGAACACTCCCGTCCAATTCGAGAGGATCGCGATCCCGGTGCTCTCCGGCATCCCGTTACTCGGCGCCGTCCTCTTCAACCAGACGGTGATCGTGTACCTGATGTACGTGACGGTCGCCGCGGTCTGGTGGGGTCTGTTCCGCACCAAGTGGGGCCTTCGCCTACGAGCTGTCGGCGAGCACCCCAAGGCAGCCGACACCGTCGGCATCAACGTGGCCCGCACCCGGTTCGTCAATGTCTCGATCGCCGGCGCGATCGCCGGCCTCGGCGGGTCCTACTACACCCTCGACGCCGTCGGACTCTTCGGAAAAGAGATGACCGCTGGAGCCGGCTTCATCGCCCTCGCCGCGGTGATCTTCGGTCGGTGGGACCCGATCCGCGCGACACTCGCCGCGCTGCTGTTCGGCTTCGCGACCAACCTGCAGAACGTTCTCGGCGTCATCGGATCGCCGGTGCCGAGCGAGTTCATGCTGATGCTCCCCTACCTCGTCACCATCCTCGCGGTCGCGGGACTGGTCGGCCGCTCCCGAGGACCGGCTGCGGCCGGCAAGCCCTACCAGCTCGACTCGAACCGCTGAGCTGAGGCCGCGGCTCTCACCGACCGCGGCCGCGCACTCGAACGGAACGACTGATGCCCGCCAGCTCATCGAGCTGGCGGGCATCATCGCGTCGCAGACGATCCTCGCGGTCGGCGTCAGATCAGAGCGCGCAGGCGGGGCGCGAGATCCCGCTCGAACTGCTCGAGGAAGCGCGCCTGGTCACCGCCAGGCCCGTGGAAGACCAGGTGACGGAAACCCGCGTCGACGTACTGACCGATCGCGGCAACCGCCTCATCGGGATCAGAGGCGACGATCCAGCGCTTCGCGATCTCCTCGATCGGCAGAGCGTCCGCCGCTCGCTCCATCTCGACAGGATCGGTGATGTCGTGCTTCTGCTCCTTGCTCAGCGACAGCGGAGACCAGAACCGGGTGTTCTCGAGAGCGCGGACCGGATCGGTGTCGTAACTGAGCTTGATCTCGATCATCGTGTCCACCGACGCCACGTCGCGACCCGCGGCCGCCGCGCCCGCCGCGACCGCGGGCATCAGCTTCTCCGTGTACAGCTCCATCCCCTTGCCGGAGGTGCAGATGAAGCCATCACCAGCTCGTCCCGCGTACTTCGCGACGACAGGTCCTCCAGCAGCGATGTAGACGGGGATCTGCTGCTCAGGGACGTCATAGATCGAAGCACCATGGGTGGAGTAGAACTCCCCCGCGAAATCGACCCGATCCCCTTGCCAGAGCTCGCGCATGAGAGTGATCGCTTCCCGAAGTCGCGCGAAACGCTCCCGGAAATCCGGCCAGTCCTGCGCGCCGGCTCCCCGGAACCCGGTCGCCACCTCGTTCAGGGCTTCGCCCGTGCCGACACCGAGCATGATCCGTCCTGGATACAGGCACCCCATCGTCGCGAAAGCCTGCGCGAGAACCGCCGGGTTGTAGCGGAACGTCGGAGTCATCACGGACGTGCCGATGCGGATCCGCTGCGTCCGCTCTCCCACGGCCGCCATCCAGCTCAAGGAGAACGGCGCGTGCCCACCCTGATGCCGCCACGGCTGGAAGTGATCACTGACAGCCACCGACTCCATGCCGTGCTGCTCGGCGAGCACCGCGATCTCGACGAGCTCTCGAGGGGCGAACTGTTCTGCGGAAGCTTTGTAGCCGAGGGTCAGGGTCATGACGGATCCGTTCTTCTGAAGGGTCCCGTCGGAGAGGATGCCCGCATGGCCGTGACGGGTCGAGCCGATCACGCGGAGAAGACGTACCGACCTTCGGCTCTCAAAAGGTCATCGAGTGCAGCTCAGGACTTCGCCAGCTGACCGGCACGCATTGCAGGGATCACGTGTGCTCCGTAGCTGCGGAGGGTTTCTTCCTTGTTGTCGTGATCGAGGTAGCCCGCGAACTGGTCAACACCCAGCTCCTCGTAGCGGCGCATCCTCTCGATGTGCTCCTCCGCCGTGCCGATCACGCAGAACCGGTCGACGATCTCGTCGGGGACGAACGAAACGTGAGTGTTGCCGGATTTCCCATGCTCGTTGTAGTCGTAGCCCTCTCGGCCCTTGATGTAGTCGGTCAACGCGGTGGGGATGTCGCTGTCGGTTCCGTACTTCGAGACGATGTCGGCAACGTGGTTGCCGACCATCCCGCCGAACCAGCGGCACTGCTCACGAGCGTGATCGAGGCCGGCCTGAGTGCCATCGGTGATGTACATCGGCGCGGCCACACAGAACTTGATCGACTGAGGATCCCGCCCGACGTTCTCGGCCGCAGCGCGCACCGTGCGGATCATCCACTCCGCGATGTCGGGGTCTCCGCACTGCAGGATGAACGCGTCACCGAGCTCTCCCGCGACCTTCAGCGCGAGAGGGCCGTAGGCGGCCACCCACATCTCGAGCGTGGACTTCTGCCCCCACGGGAACCGGATGGTCGAGCCATTGAGGGTCGCCGCGCGCCCGTTCGCGAGCTCGCGAATGACCTGAATCGACTCCCGGAAGGTCTTGAGCGTCACGGGAGATCCACCGCTGACTCGCACGGCTGAGTCTCCTCGCCCGATCCCGCAGACGGTCCGGTTGCCGTACATCGAGTTCAGCGTGGCGAATGTCGATGCGGTGACGGTCCAGTCACGGGTCGCCGGATTGGTGACCATCGTGCCGACCTTGATCTGAGACGTGCGGTCGAGGATCTGCGAGTAGATCACGTACGGCTCGAGCCACAGGATGTGCGAGTCGTAAGTCCAGAAGTAGTCGAAGCTGTGCTGCTCCGCGAGTTGTGCCAAGGCAACGACGCGGGCGGCGGGCGGGTTGGTCTGGGCGACAGCGCCGAATTCCATGGGATTCCTTCTGATCGGACGAGAGGACTGCGGTGCGGTCCGCACGATGCACCAGGAGTGCTGGTGGAGGCGGGGGTCTTCACGAAGCCGGGTGAACAGTGCACCGACGGCTGAGGTATCGGTTCGGGCCAGGACGTCAGATCAAGTACTGGCTGAGCCCGCGCTTGATGTATTTCCCGTCGCCGGCCGTGCCGACGTAGTCGCCGTCGTCGACGACGACCTTGCCGCGGGAGATCACGGTGTCGACGTGGCCGTCGATCTCGAAGCCCTCCCAGGCGGAGTAGTCCATCGCCATGTGGTGGCTGCGGCCCTCGCCGATCCCGATCGAGGTGTGCCCGTTCGGGTCGTAGATCACGACGTCGCCGTCGGCGCCGGGCTGGATGACGCCCTTCTGCCCGTACATCCCGAACATCCGCGCGGGAGTGGTGGAGGTGAGCTCGACCCAGCGCGGCAGGGAGATCTGCCCCGACACGACGCCCTGGTACATCAGGTCCATCCGGTGCTCGACCGAGCCGATGCCGTTGGGGATCTTCGAGAAGTCGCCGACGCCCATGTCCTTCTGGCCCTTCATGCAGAAGGGGCAGTGGTCGGTGGAGACCATCTGGATGTCGTTCGTGCGCAGCGACTGCCACATGTGGTGCTGGTGCCCCTCGGCCTTCGAGCGCAGCGGCGTGGAGCACACCCACTTCGCGCCCTCGAAGCTCCCCCACTGCTCGGAGGACGCGCCGAGCTGGTCCTCGAGCGAGAGGTAGAGGTACTGCGGGCAGGTCTCCCCGAAGACGTTCATGCCGCGGTCGCGGGCCTGCGCGATCTGCTCCACCGCCTGCTTCGCCGACACGTGCACCACGTAGAGCGGCGCGCCGGTGAGGTCGGCGATCATGATCGCGCGGTGCGTCGCCTCCTCCTCCGCCTGCCAGGGGCGAGAGGTGCCGTGGAAGTACGGCGCGGTGTTCCCGGCGGCGAGGGTCTGCTTCACCAGCTCGTCGATGAGGGCGCCGTTCTCGGCGTGCATCATCATCATCGCGCCGTTCTCCGCGCCCTTCTGGAACGCCCGCAGGATCTGCCCGTCGTCGGAGAGGAACACGCCCTTGTAGGCCATGAAGAGCTTGAAGCTGGTCACCCCCTCGTCCATCAGCTCGTCCATCGCCACCAGCGACGAGTCCTGCACGTCGGAGAGGATCTGGTGGAAGCCGTAGTCGATCGCGCAGTTCCCGGCCGCCTTCTCCTGCCAGGCCTGGTAGCGGTCGACCACGCTCTCGCCCGGGTACTGCACCACGAAGTCGACGATCGAGGTCGTCCCGCCCCAGGCCGCGGCCCGGGTGCCGGTCTCGAAGGTGTCCGAGGCGGAGGTGCCGCCGAACGGCATCTCCATGTGCGTGTGCGCGTCGATCCCGCCGGGGATGACGTACTTGCCGGCCGCGTCGATCACGCGGTCGACGTTCGCCGCGAGGTCGAAGCCCAGCAGCGTCGAGCCGGGCGCGAGCACCGCGACGATGGTCTCGCCGTCGATCAGGACGTCTGCTGCTCCGGTGCCGGTCGCGTTGACGACCGTGCCGCCAACGATGAGGGTCTTCATCGTTACGGCGCGATGATGTCGGAGTAGGCGTCGGGGCGGCGATCGCGGTAGAACTGCCAGTCGTCGCGAGTAGCGCGAATCAGATCGAGGTCGATGTCCCTGATGAGGAGCTCTTCGCTCTCTTGAGAGCCGAGGTCACCGACGAAGTTCCCGCGAGGATCGGCGACGTAGGACGTTCCGTAGAAGTCGACGGCGAGCTCGCCGTACTCGTTGTCCTCGCGGCCGACCCGGTTGGGGACGAGGACGAAGTACTGGTTGGCGCCGGCGGCGGCAGGTCCTTCGAGTTCCCACAGCCGGTTCGACAGGCCGGGCTTGGAGGCGTTGGGGTTGAAGACCATCTGCGCGCCGCCCAGGCCCAGCTCACGCCATCCCTCAGGGAAGTGGCGGTCGTAGCAGATGTGCACGCCGACCTTGCCGACGGCGGTGTCGAAGACCGGGTAGCCGAGGTTGCCGGGACGGAAGTAGAACTTCTCCCAGAACCGGTCCAGGTGCGGGATGTGGTGCTTGCGGTACTTCCCGAGGATCGTCCCGTCGGCATCCACCACCACGGCGGTGTTGTAGTAGACGCCAGCCATGTCCTCCTCATAGATCGGGAGGACCATCACCAGGTTCAGCTCCTTCGCCAGTGCGGCGAAGCGCTGCACGATCGGGCCGTCGGCCGGCTCGGCGTAGCGGTAGTACTTCTGGTCCTGGGTGATCCCGAAGTAGGGGCCGTAGAAGAGCTCCTGGAAGCAGATGATCTGGGCGCCCTGGGCTGCCGCGTCGCGGGCGAACTGCTCGTGCTTGTCGAGCATCGACTCCTTGTCGCCCGTCCAGGTGGTCTGGGTCAGGGCCGTGCGGATGATGACCATGAGGACACCGCTTCTCTCTGCTCGCAGCTGGCCTGGACGTGCCATGGAACAGCGATCGTCGTCGGCGGAATAGCGACGAGGCTAGCTACATGCTCAGCTGTGAACAATGGATACTTCGCGGCAATTGATAGCTTGAGGTGAAGAATGGTGTTTCTCGCGAGATATTTCTTGGAGCGGTCTCGCCAGAGTCGCTCGGGGTCAGCGTGATCGCTCGGGTGCAAGGCCTCCTCGGGCGGCACGGATGAAGTCTCGGATCAGCTGAACCGACTTGACGCCCCGGCTCTCCTCTACTCCGCTAGACACGTCGACGCCGAAAGGACGAAGGCCCTCAACGAGGCGTCGGACGTTGCCCGGGTTCAAACCGCCCGCGAGAAGCCACGGGGCGTCGGGACGGTGCTGAGCCAGTTCGTCGACCCGGCCGAGGGATCCACTCCCGGGATCTGGCGCATCTAGCAGGAGGCGAGCGCGCGGGTCCGGCACGGTCGAGTTCTGCCTCATCAGAAGGTAGTCGTCCATGCTCAACGCCTGAATGACGGGCACGCCGAGCTGCAGGACCGCGTCGATCACGTCCGCTCCCTCTCCTCCGTGCAGCTGGACTGCATCGAGTCCGACGGTGCGCGCGATCTGCGAGATCTCGCCAACGCTCTGTCGTCGGAAGACTCCGACGACTTCAACGTCGGCAGGAACGTGTCGTCGAAGGACAGCGGCGTCTTCGCTTCGCAGGAGACGCGGGCTCCCCGCGGCGAACACGAAGCCCACAGCATCGGCGCCGGCCCCGACCGCGGCTCGGACCGTCTCAGGTGTGGTGAGTCCGCAGATCTTGATCCAGGGCGTACCCGGTACCGAGAGGTCGATTTCGTTGGACGGCGTGCGGGTCATGGGTGTGGCCTTTCGATGCGTGGCGTCCGAGGGAGTAGACGGATCACGCCGAGTCAGGGGCTGGACGGCAGCATTCGGACAGCGCCTCTTCGACGTGTCATGTGGCGCGAGGCGTTGAGCCGGATGGTGAGCGGGCGACCGAGCGCAGGATGTCGAGGAATGATGTCATGCCGTCCCGCGGATCATTGATCCGGTAGAGCACCTCGAGTGGGAGCGACGCAGGGCGGGCCAAGGGGATCCCTCGAACCCCTGCGGGGAGGAAGGGCACGATGGATTCAGGGACCAAGGAGAAGGCGCGTCCCTCTGCGATGAGGTACAGGCGAGACCCCACGATGCGCGGCGGGCTGACGAGGACGAGGGGGCTGAAGTCCTCGATGTGGCACAGCTCGAGCAGGGCGTCGTAGTACTCCGGCGCCTGGTCCCTCCCCCATAGCAGCAACGGCAACGACCCCAGGTCTGCCAGCTGAACCGAGGCGCTCTGAGCGAGCGGATGGTCCACGCTCAACGCGACAACGAAAGCCTCGTCGGTGAGCTTCTCCTTCTGGTAGCCCGGCGGAACGGTGAGGAAGCGACCGATGCCGAGATCGGCTCCCCGGGCGAGAACCTTCGCAGCCACCTCCCCGCTCTCAGCCGCGACCTCCTCAATTCGCAGGTCCGGCAGCGCCGATTCCGCTCGACTGATCGACTGCGGCAGCAACCTGTTCACAACGCTCGGTGACGCGACGACCCGAAGTCTGTTCACGTACTCGTCCCGGAACAGCTTCGCCCGATCGGTCAGCGACGCCGCCGCCTCCAGCAGCGCACGTCCCTCCTCGAGAACGGCAACGCCAGCCGGCGTCAGCACCACCGATCGCGTTGAGCGGCGGAACAGGCTCAGCCCGAGCTCCACCTCCAGCCGCCGAACCTCCTGGCTCACCGTGGCCTGCGAGATGTTCATGGCCTCAGCGGCACGACCGAAGTGCAACGCTTGCGCGACGCCGATGAAGATCTCGACCTGCCGGAGAGTGACACTCATAGCCGCACGCTATCAGCCACTCCTCATTGAATCCGGGCGGGAAGTAACGAGACCGCTACGGTCAGAGCACCACGCCGACCACCCGCCAAGGAGCAACGATGCTGGGAGTGCTAGGAGACCTCGTCGAGGACGTGGTCGTCTGGATGGACGAGCCCCTCCGCCACGGAACAGACACCGTGGTGTCCATCCATCGATCGCGCGGCGGAAGCGCCGCGAACGTCGCCGCCTTCGCATCGGCCAGCGCCTACCCCACTCGGTTCTACGGTGCGGTCGGCGACGACCCCACCGGCAACGCGCTTGCGGACGACCTCGCGGGACACGGCGTCGAACTCCGACTCCAACGGCGCGGCTCGACCGGGACGATCGTCCTCCTCGTCGACCGCTCGGGTGAGCGCTCGATGCTGCCCGATCGCGGCGCATCTCTTCTCCTGACGGCCCTCGACCCCGACGAGCTCCGCGACATAGAGCTGCTCCACATCCCGGCTTACTCCTTCGACGGCCCCGCATTGCGCCAACACGTCGAAGCATCAGCCCGCACAGCAACCGCCCTCGGTATCCCCCTGTCGATCGACGCATCCTCCGCATCCGTCCTCGAAAGGTTCGGGCCGGATGCTTTCCTCAAGCTGATGGCCGCGCTACGACCCCAGTTCCTCATCGCTAACTCCGACGAAGCTGCGGTACTGGGGCTCGTCGGACCTCAAGCGGGCACCCGGCTCGAAGCCATCAGCGACACCATTGTCGTGCTGAAGAACGGCTCCCGCGCCACGCACATCGCCAACGTGCCACATCCAATCAGTGTCCCCGTGTCCCCTGTGTCGGACGTCCGGGACTCCACCGGCGCTGGAGACGCTTTCGCCGCGGGATTTCTAACCGGATTCCTCCGCAATCGCGACCTGCGACTCGCATGCAAGAGCGGCCACCACCTAGCGGCGTCGGTCCTACGCTCACCAGGCGCCACCACCGACACCGCCTCACCCGCGATCTGATCGGCAAGGTCACCTCGCTGGGCGTCTAAGTCTTTCCTCGTGAGCTGTCCTCAGCCCTGCACATCCGGCGGGAACATCCCGGTCGGCGGCGCGGTGTAAGGCAGCATGTCGCCCGGTCGGTTCTCGTCCGTCGACGTCGCGAACGGGCCGCTGGGCGAGAGCAGGACTCGCATGTGCGGGTCGAGGTGATTGATCCAGTAGGCGCTCAGGGAGCCCGCACTGGTACGAGTCTCTTCCCACATCCGCCAGAGGGCTTCGATGCGCGTCAGCGCCTCGACGCTGCTCCACCACTCAGCCGCCCACCGGTCGCCGGCGGCCTGGCCCTTGGCCGTCACCCGGCGTCGATAGGTCGATAGGAGGGCCGGAGGAACTTCCTGACCCACTCGTCGGCAGATCCGAAGTACGTCGCAGGCACCTCCTCCTCGTCCACCTCCTCCTCGACGGGGTGCAGCGTGACGGGATCCACGTCGACGCCGAACAGATCCTCGTCATCATCGCTCGCCCCGGAGAGTCGCGTTCTGCTCCGCGTCGACGTCCGCCGCAGGCTGATCCTCGAGCGGAGGCATCACCGTCACGACAGGCGAGACGGGTGCAGCGTTCGCGGGTCCGCTACTGGCGTCGTGGGCGGCGATGGAGGCGTTGATCGCGGCGACCTGCTCCTTCGGCCCGTTGTACCAGGGCACCGTGTCGACCAGGGCCGCGCGGGAGCCGGAGGAGAGCATGATGGCGCGGCCGCGGCCCATGCTGGTGAGGTCGGAGACTTCGAGGATCTTCTCTCGCCGCAGCGCCGAGGTGGTGGAGCGGACGCCCTTGTTGTAGCTGGCGGAGGTGGTCTCCTTGTCGTAGGTGCCGATCAGCTCGGAGAGGGTGCGCAGGAACTCGTCCTCTGCGACTCCGCCGGCGTACAGCTTCACGTTCGCCGCGGACCACAGCTTGAGCATGCCGTCCTTGCCGAACACGCCGACGCCCTGGGACCAGGACTGGAACACGGCCATGATCGGGACTCCGCGCGAGCCGTAGTGGGAGTACAGGTCGGGGAGGTCCTTCCACCGGCAGACGTTCGCGGCCTCATCGAGGACGGCCACAAGGGGCGTCGCGAGGCGGCCTCCGAGGGAGCGCGCGGCGTGCTCCTCCGCGGCCTCGATCGTCGCGGCGGTCAGGGCGGTGACGAAGGGGCGGGCGGTTCCGGCGCCCTCCGTGGACAGCACTGACCGCCGACGTGGCCGCCCCGCGGCCGTGCACCTCGTGACGCCCCGGCGTCCGGCCGCTGGACCGGCCCCTCCTCCGCGGGTCGAGGGCTCCGCCCGGAGACGGCATGATCGCCTGATGGGACGCATCCGCTTCAGCAGTCCGGGCTGGGACGAGGACACCGACCGGGGTCCGGCACCCGATCCCGACCGGGCCCGGTACTCCCGGGACGACGGGGCGAGGTTCACCGCGATCACGCTCACCTGCCTGTCCGTCCTCCCGTCCCTCGTCCTGACGGCCGCGTTCTTCCTCGTACGGCTCCCGCCGCTGGATCGCGACGACCAGCCGGACTGGACGGCGCCGGGCGCCGACGTCCTGGCTCCGTGGCTGCTGCTGTTCCTGCTCCCGCCGCTGGTCACGGGCCTGCTCAGCCGCCTGGTCGGCGGGCGCGACTCCGACCACGGGTTCCGGCACTCCGCCGCGATCTGCCTCCTGGTGACGGCCCCGTTCCTCGGGCTCTCCGCCCTGTCGCTCCTCGGCTAGACGCTGCCGGTCGGGAGCGTCAGCAGCGCGCACACCGCGGTCGCAGCGGCCAGGGCGACGGCGATCGGGACCGACCAGCGGGGCCGGTAGGCGCCGATGACGAGGGCGGAGCAGGCGAGCAGCGCACCGACGCCCACGAGGGCCGACCACAGGAGGAAGGGCCACGCGGGTCCTGCGAGGCAGTCGATCGGCGGGTCGTGCACCTCGAGGAACCTGCTGCGGTACGTGCTCGCGCAACCCGCGAGGACCAGCCCGCTCGCGGCGGCTCCGAGCGCGGCGAGGACGACGGAGACCACCCCTCCGATCGTCCCGACGAGGGCGAGCAGCGCCGCGACCGGCTCCGCGGCGGCCGTGCGACCGGGGCCTCCGGGCCGTCCGCCCCTCACGCCTGCAGGACCACCGCGCCGTAGTGGGTGCCGGCGCCCGTGCCCACCAGCAGCACCGACTCCCCCGGCTGCACGCGCGAGCGGTGCAGGGCCAGCGGGATCGCGCTGCCGATCGTGTTGCCGACCTCGCCGAGCGTGATCGTCATCCGGTCGCGACCCCAGAGGCGGGCCATGCCCTCGAGCCCGGCCGCGCTGGTCTGGTGCGGGACGACCCGGTCGATGCCGGGGAGCCCGGATGAGAGGCCGGGGCGCACCTCCTCCAGGAACGCCGGGAAGTGCCGCAATGCGTCGACGAGCAGCGCCTTGCCCTGCATGTCGAAGCGGAAGTCGGCGAGCCGGTCGGGCGCCTCCTCGATGCGGATCCGCGAGCCGAAGCCGCGCAGCTCCGCGTGGCGCACACTGCTCGGGCGGGTGCGGAAGTGCGTGGTGACCAGGCCCTGGCCCGGAGTCTCGGCGCGGCCGATCACGACGGCGGCGGCCGCGTCGCCGAAGAGCAGGGCGCTCTCGGGCTGGCCCGGGTCGATGCCGCGGCTGCCGCAGTCGGTCGAGACGATGAGCACGGTGTCGGCGCGCCCCGTGGCGAGGAGGAACCCCGCCTCCTGCAGAGCGAAGAGGAACGACAGGCAGGTGGCGCCGACGCTGTACGCCGAGACGTCGTCGAGGCCGAGGCCCGCCGCGAGCAGCGCGCCTCCGTCCGGGATCGCCTGCAGCTGAGTGCCCGAGGCGTTGAGCACCACGTCGACCGTGTCGAGCCCGGCCGCCGCGAGAGCCCGGCGGGCGGCGAGCAGGCCGAGCTCCAGCGGGTCCTCGTCGTCGGCCACCCAGTGACGGGTGCGCACGCCGGAGCGGCGCTCGGCCTCGTCGGCGGGCAGGCCGCAGAGCGCGGCGACCTCGGCGGTCGTGACGATCCGCTCGGGCAGCGCTTCGCCCGTGCCGAGGATGCGGAGCGGGAGGAGGTCGGGCACGCGGGCCCCTTCCTGCCCCGGGACGTGCGGAGCGAATCCCTGTATAGCGCGCCTCTGTACCTCCGCGCGCACTGTTCGGCGCGGTTTGACGGCACGGGCCCCCGCCGACACCATGGTCCCGGAGCGGGGGACGGATGGACGCGCGCGGATTCTGGGTGGTCGTGCCCTTCCTCGACGAGGAGAAGCTGCTCGGCGGCGCCCTCGACGCGCTCGCCCGCCAGACCGATCCGGACTTCACGCTCCTGCTCGTCGACAACGGCAGCACCGACAGCTCGCGCGCCGTGATCGAGGAGTTCCGCCGCCGGTGCCCGGAGCGGCAGGTCGCCGTGATCGACGAGGCGCAGAAGGGCACGGGAGCCGCCTCCGACACCGGCTTCCGCCACGCGATCGCCGAGGGCGCGACGGCCGTCGCCCGCACCGACGCCGACTGCCTGCCGAGCGCCGACTGGGTGGCGCGCCTGAAGGCCGACCTCCGCGGCGGCGCCCGCTTCGTCGGCGGGCGGCTGTCCCCGCGGCGGGACGAGGCCGTCTACCGCTGGTACGACGGCGTGCTCGGCACCGCGCTGATCCGCCTGATGGAGCACGCGCCGGCCGTCTTCTACCGCCGGCCCGGGCAGCGGTACCGGATGTTCATGGCCGCCGGCTGCAACCTCGCGATCGACGCCGCGCTGTACCTCCAGGTCGACGGCTTCCCGCGCTCGAGCATCGACGACACCGACGAGGACCTGGAGCTGCACCTCAAGGTCTGCCAGGTGATCGGGCGGAGCGAGGCGCTGCTCGACAAGGACGCGGTCGTGCTGATGTCGATCCGGAAGGGCAAGGCGCTCGGGTACCTGGGGATCCTGCTCTGGTACTGGGGCCGCAAGCGCGGGCTGGAGGTCGTCGATGTCCGCTGAGCGCCGGCGCCGCGTGCTGATCACCGGGGCGACGGGCTTCCTCGGCGGCTACGCGGTGCGCGAGTTCCTGGCCGCGGGTGACGACGTGCTCGCCACCGGTCGCGCCCCCGAGGCGCTGGCGCGGCTGGAGGAGGAGGGCGCCACGGTCCTCCGCGCCGACCTCGCCGAGCTGGGCGCGACGACCGTCGAGGCCGACGTGCTCGTGCACGCCGCCGCTCTCTCGAGCCCGTGGGGCACGTGGAGCGAGTTCGAGCGCGCGAACGTCGCGGGGACGGAGGCGATGATCGCGCTGGCCGAGCGCTGCGGGATCCGCCGCTTCGTCTTCGTCTCGTCCCCGAGCATCTACTCCGCCCGGCGCCACCAGTACCTGGTGCGGGAGGAGGAGGTCGACACCGGCAGCCGGATGAGCCTCTACATCCGCAGCAAGATCGAGGCCGAGCGGCTGCTGCAGGGGGCGCACCGCGCCGGCCGGATCCCCGAGCTCGTGATCCTGCGCCCCCGCGGCCTGATCGGCGTCGGCGACCCCAGCCTCCTCCCCCGCTTCGTCGCCGCGAGCCGCCGCCGTGGCATCCCCCTCTTCGACGGCGGCCGGAACCCCGTCGACATCACCTGCGTCGAGAACGCCGCGCACGCGCTGGTCCTCGCTGCCGACGCTCCCGTGGCCGACGGCGGCGTCTACAACATCACCAACGGCGAGCCCGCTCCGCTCGGCGACCTCCTCGAGCGCTTCTTCGCCGCGATGGGCGAGGAGCCGCGCTTCATCCGCGTGGACCTGCGCGTGCTGACCGCGCTCGCCGAGATCCTGGAGCGGGTCTACCGGCTGCTGCCCGGCCGCGAGCCGCCGTTCACCCGCTACACCGTGGCGACCCTCGCCTACGCGCAGACCCTCGACATCTCGCGGGCGCGGACCGAGCTCGGCTACGAGCCGACCGTGCCGCTGGCCGAGGGCATCCGCCGGGTCGGCGAGCACCTGAGGAGGACACGTGGCTGAGTCGTCGCTGCAGGTGATGGCGTGCGGGAGCACCGTCTTCCCGCTGTCCCGGGTGTTCCGCGGGGAGGGACTCCCCCGCCGCGTCTTCCCCTCGAACGTCTTCCTCTACACGCACGCGAGCGGCCGACGGGTGCTCGTGGACACGGGCTACCCGCCGACGTTCCGCGGGACGGGCCTCGTCGGACGGCTGTACGAGCGGATCCTGCCCGCGACGGTGCCGGACGACGAGACCGTCGACCAGCGGCTGCTCGCCCTCGGCCTGACCCCGGCCGACGTGGAGTTCGTGGTGCTCACGCACCTGCACCCGGACCACGTGGGCGGCGTGCGCTGGTTCCCGGACGCGACGTTCGTGCTGTCGTCGGGCCAGGTCGCCTCCGTGCGGCGGAACCGCGTGCGCGAGGGGATCTTCCGCGCGCTGCTGCCGCCGTGGTTCGCGGCCGGGATCGTGGCGGACGAGCAGCCCGCGACGACGATCAAGGGGCTGACCGGATTCGACCTGTTCGGCGACGGGTCGCTGCTCGTGGTGCCGCTGCCGGGGCACGCACGCGGTCACCTGGGGGTGCTCGTCGAGGGGCGCGTGCTGGTGGCCGGCGACACGGCGTGGGGGCGCGAGTTCCTCGGCTGGTCCTCGCGCCTGCGCCGACTGCCGCGGTTCATCAGCGACGACGCACGGGCGCACGAGCGGACGTCCGAGGTGCTCGAGCGGGTCGAGGCGGCGGGCGTGCGGCTGCGCTTCTCGCACGACGCGTATCCGGAGGGGGACGTGCGGCTGGGTGGGGCGGCACCCGTCGGCAGGAAGTCGCCGACCTGACGGCGGGACGGCTCGCGTCGTACCCTCTCGTCCATGACGGACTACGCCCGACCGGCTGTCGCGGACCGCGTCTTCATCGGCGAGGACGGCCGGCCGATCCCCTACGGCACTCGCTGGCAGGGTGAGTCGCCTCCGGACGAGAGCTACTCCGTCACGAGCGATCTCGAGCGTTTCCAGCCGCTGCACACCGTCGCGGACGCCCTGCTCGGGCACCTCGAGCGCACCTACGACGTCACGGTCGAGGACGACCCGGCCCTGGCCTCACGAGACGAAGCGGAGATCTCCTGGGCCGCCCGCGCCGTCCGCGTGACGCCGCGGTCGGTCGACGCCGCACCTCTGACGATCGTCTGGACCGTCTTCCCCGGCGTCCTCCTCCACGCCGGAGCACTGCACCGCTTCAACTACCCCGTCTGCGGCTGCGACGCCTGCGACGACGAGTGGACCGCCCTCGCGGACGACCTCGAGCGCACCGTCTTCGACGTCGTCGCGGGCCGCTACGAGGAGAGCATCGCCGCCGGCAAGGACGGCATCATCGTCGGCTACCGCATCGGGAGCGGCAGCGAGCTCGGCTGGTCGAGCGGCTACAGCAACGACGTCGGGGTGCGTCACAGGATCGGCCACGACGGGCAGCAGCTGACCGCGCCCTTCAGTCGAGTGTGGGAGGCCTGGCCGAAACGCTGACGCCGCGGCCGGCCGATCCTCGCGAGGTCATCGATCTTGTCCGAAAAGTGAGGCGCCTCCCGCCTCGGGCCGCGAGATCTCGAGTTCCGAGGCTCGACCAGGCGGCGGTCGTCAGCGGGGCAGGTGCTCGTAGGGGACGCGGCGGCTCAGCCAGGCGAGCAGACCGGCGGCGAGCGCCGCGATCGCCGCCGGGATGAGAAGCAGCCAGAGGGCCGAGGTCACGGCGACGAGGACGAGCGCCGCCGCGGCGACGCCGGCGCCGATCGCGAAGTTCCAGCGCACGTCCGTCGCCACTCCGCCCTCCGGTCGCGCCCACAGCACGACGAGGGCCGTCGCGATCGGCCCGAGCAGCAGCCCCAGCACGAACCAGCGCCAGCGCGAGCGGCCCTTCTGCTCGGCGAGACCGGCGGTGACGATCGCGAGTCCGAACCAGATCCAACCGGAGTCCTGGGTGAGTGTCATGCGTGGAGCCTAGGGCGCGGGCAATATCACCCCGGCGGGGTCGCCGGTCGGGGGCGTGGGCCTGTCGCCCGCGTCTCCCGCCCAGCGGTCCACGGCACGGCCGCCGACCTGCACCGCTACCCGGGCACCACCACGAAGGCGACTCCGACGACGACGCCCAGCACGAGAGCCACCGAGCCGAACCCGATCAGGAGGGCGAACGTCAGCGGACGGGTCTCGCGGAAGCTCATCGCGCCGGGGATCAGCTCGTTGATCTCGGAGGGGCTGAGCGTCTTCTCCGCGGCGGGCGGCGCCTCGATCTCCTGCCGACGAGCGGCTCCGGTCAGGCGCGCCCACATGCTCCGGCTACCGGCGTGCACGCCACGCGCCGCCGGCAGGAGCGGCGTCGTCACGGCGGCGACGACGGCTCGCAGATCCTCGATCTCCCAGTCCGCCCCGCGGAGCCGGAGCGACCGGCTCTCGTCCGACAGGAACAGGATGAGCGACGGGGGCAGGTTGATCCCCTCACTGTTGGGGTCGGCGGGCACCCAGGCGAGCAGCGCCTTCACCGATGGGTCGGCGCGGTCGAAGGTCACGACCCTGCCTCGAGCGTCCGTGCACTCGATCGTCCGGTCCGAGATCCGGAGGGACGCGGTGGCGAGGAACCGCCGGTTGCGGAGCGCCAGCACTCCGACGATCACCAGAGCCACCGCGGCGGCGAAGCCGAACAGCCCGAGGTAGACGGCCAGCGCCGCACCTCGGTCGTCGGCGACCACGACTCCCCAGACGCTCCCCGCCAGCAGGACCAGCGCGGGGAGCACGGCAACCGGCCTCAGGCGTCGCGACTCGTTCTTCTGCCGGGCCCTCGAGGGCCGGAACTCGCGAACCGGCTCCGAGCGGTCCGTCCGTCGCCGCTCCATCAGGCGGACGCGACGGACGGAGAGCCGGTGCGGACGCGGTTCCGAAGAGGGTCGTCGAGGCTGCGGCGCATGGCGTCAGGGTAGCGGTGGCGTTCACCAGCGCCGCCCTCGCCTTGGGGGCCTTGGGTTCTTCGCGCGGCTGTAGCGCAGCGACCGCCGAAAGCGAGGACCACCGCTCCTTCTGCGCTCCCGGCGACGCCGATAGCCTTCGCCCGTGACCTCCTCGACTCGCGCAGTGGACCTCGCTCGTGCACGCCTCCGGATCGGAGTGCTCGCGTTGGTCCACCTCGTGATCGCTGTCAACCTGGTCCCATTCGGACTGTTGGGCTACGCCTCCGAGAACTATCCTGCCGTCGATGAGTGGTCCGACCTGTCGACGCTCGGGCGGGCCGTCCAATGGGCGGCCTTCGCTCCGTGGGTGCTCGTCGTCATCACTCCCGTCGTCTCGTTCATCGTCGTCCGTCGCCTCTCCGCCCCCCTGAGGAGCTTCTGGATCACGCCCGCCGCCGGCATCGCCGCCACCGTTGCGATCCACTTCGTGTCCTACCTCTTCTTCGACGCCCCTCGCCCAGTCACCGGAGGGTGAGCGGACGCGGCGCGCCTGTCGATCCGCGCGGGACGTCACCGCACGACAGGTCGGCCCCTCCCGAGGTGCTGCCGCCGGGCACGATCATCCGAGCGAGGGCGCGTCCGGATCGACAGACTGGGCTGGTGTCCTCACCGATGACGATCCGCGCCGTGCCGACCTCGGCGCAGCGTGAGGAGATGCACCTCAGGCTCCATCTCGCAGAGAGCAAGCGAGTGCTGCCTCTCGCGGCCGTCCCCGGCGATCGGCCTCCTCAAGACCTTCCGTACCGGGAAGCGCACTCGAAGCACGCGCGACGCCGGGCGCGGCGGCAGCCCGCCGGGGGCCGAGCGCCCTGACGCGATTCCCGCGCCGCCGGCGACACGCCGCCCCCACTCGACGCACGCACCTACCCACTCCAGACAGGACCCGCCATGACCTCCTCCCTCTCCCACCCGGCGAGCCGCTGGGCTCTCGACCACATGCCCCTCACCGCGCAGGCGGTCCGGGAGCTCGCTCCGGTGCTCTCCGGGAAGAAGCTGGCGATCTGCCTCCACGTCGAGCCCAAGACCGCCGCCCTCGTCTCGCTCCTCGTCGAGGCCGGGATGGACATCGCTCTGACGGGCTCGCCCGGAACCACGAAGGACGACGTCGCCGACGACCTCCGCACCCTCGGCGTGCACGTGCACACGAAGCAGAGCGACGGCGAGGCGGAGCACCTCCGCAACATCGAGAAGGTGCTCGAGCACGATCCCGATCTCACCCTCGACAACGGCGCCGACCTGACTCTCCGGCTCATCAACTCGGGCGTCCCGGACCACTACCTCGGCGGCACCGAGGAGACCACCACCGGCGGCATCCGCCTGCGGGAGAACAGCGCGACCCTCCCGCGACCGGTCGTCGTCATCAACGACTCGCCCCTCAAGCTGATCGTCGAGAACGAGTACGGGGTCGGCCAGAGCGTCGTCCAGGGCTTCATGAACGCCACGAACCTCATGATCCCGGGCACCCGCGCCGCGGTCATCGGCTACGGCCCGTGCGGACGCGGAGTCGCCGACACCCTCGCGCAGCTCGGAGCGCGCGTCTCCGTCGCCGACGTCGACCCGATCCGCTCGCTGCAGGCGATCCTCCGCGGCCACCGCGTCGGACCCGTCGCCGACGTCCTCTCGGACGCGCAGTTCGTCTTCACCGCCACCGGCGCACCCGGTGTCATCGGCGCCGCGGAGATCGACGCGTTCGCCGACGGCGCCGTGATCGCGGGCGTCGGCCACTTCCCGTGGGAGATCGACGAGGACGCCCTCGCGGCCGCCACGGAGTCGACCACCGAGTTCGCCGACGGACAGCGCCGGCAGGGCATCCGCCTGAAGAACGGCAAGCAGATCGTCCGCCTCGAGAACGGCCGGATGATCAACCTCACCGCGGCCGGCGGCAACCCGATCCAGGCGATGGACCTCGGCCTGACCCTCCAGGCACGGAGCCTCGCCGCCGTCGTCACCGCGGACCTCGACGCCGCCGTGCAGCCCGTCCCAGCCGACGTCGAGCACCGCATCGCGACCGACCTCGTCGCCCTCCTCAGCCGCTGAGCGGCGAGCGGCGGGTCCTCGGCGGCGATCCGCGGAGCGGCGGCGGCGCACGTCAGAAGACGGCGATCGGAGTGACCGGAACGCCGGTGAGCCCGAGCAGGTGCGGTGGGGCCACGCTGAGCAGGAACGACCAGCGGGACAGCTCGGCGCAGACCACGGCGAGCTGCTCCACGTCCGCGCTGTCGATGAGGGGCATGCCCAGCCGTGCGAGCGCGACCCTGTGCATCGGCATCGGCATCGGCATCTCGGGATCGTGAGGGGGGAAGCTGTCGCCGACGTCCCCCGCGGGGAGCGCCACGCCCCGCTCGTGCATCCAGGTCACGGCGTCGACGGTCCTGCCGGGGGCCTGCTCCTCCGAGTCCCAGGAGAAGCCCCACCCGCTGCGGACGACGAGCGCGTCGCCGGACTGCAGGGGGACGCCTCCCCGGCGCTCAGCCGCTTCGAGGTCGGCGGCGACGATCGCGTGCGCCGCCGGCAGCCTCCCCTGCGGCGCGAGGTCGAAGCCGGGCTTCGGAGCATCGCCGACGCGGGACCTCGTCCAGACGGTGTTCACAACGAAGGATGGATCTGCTCCAGGACCCCGCGATCCGCGCGGAACGGGCGCCGGAGCCTCATCCTTCCTCCGTTGTGAACAGGACCAGGCGAGCGGGGCCGACGTAGGACGTCCACCCGGGCGCCCTCTTCCGGACGTGGCCGGAAGAGGGCGTTGCCCACGGCGCTCGCAGCTGTCACGGTCGCAGGGCGGCCGACGACGGCCGACCCGACCGGAAGACCCCCATGCGCCTCCGAAGCACTGTCCGCCCGCTCGCGCTCCTCACCGGCGCCCTCCTCCTCGGGACCGGCCTCGCCGCCCTCGACGGGCCGCTCGCCGGCACCGCAGCCGCGGCTCATGCGGCCGACAATCCTGTCGCGGGCGGGCGCGTCGTGGGCTGGGGATACGACGAGGACGGTCGGGCGAGCGCCCCCGAGGATCTGACCGACGCCGTCTCCATCGCGGCCGGCCAGTACTACGGCGTCGCGGCGAGGAGCGACGGCACAGTGGCCGTCTGGGGTGACAACCTCGAGGGCGGCCCCTTCCCGGCGGACGACCTCCGCGGCGTCGCGGCCGTCTCCCCCGATCTGGCGCTTCTCGAGGACGGCACCGTCGCGCCGCTCTTCCCCCCGGAGGACCGGTACACCGAGCCGCCGGCCGGGCTGAGCGGCGTCACCGCGATCGACTCGAGCGGCACCCACAGCGTCGCGCTCCGCGACGACGGGACAGTGGCGATCTGGGGATACGACCAGGGGCGAGTGCTGGAGGCGCCTCCCGGTCTGGACGACGTCGTGGCGATCTCCGCCGCGTCCTTCCACACCCTCGCCGTCACGAGCGACGGCAGCGTCGTGAGCTGGGGCTACGACGGCCCCGACGACATCTTCGCGGGCTACTCCGACATCGTCGCGGTCGCGGCGGGACGGACCCACGACCTCGCCGTCCGCGCCGACGGCAGCGTCGTCGCCGAGGGGAGCGACAGGGACGGAGAGAGCGACGTCCCCGCCGGGCTGACCGGTGTCGTCGCGGTCGCCGCCGGGTACGGGCACAGCGTGGCGCTCCGCGAGGACGGCACCGTCGCCGCCTGGGGCGACGACACCGTCGGCCAGTCCACGGTTCCCGCAGGGCTGAAGGGGGTCACCTCGATCGACGCCGGCTACGGCTTCACCCTCGCCACCGGGACCCGTCCCGTCCTCACGGCTGCCGCGCCTCCCACGGCGACGGTCGGCACTCCGTTCTCCTTCGCCTTCGGAGGGGATGCGCGCCTCGCGGACCACACCCTCGCCAGCGGGACGCTCCCGCCCGGACTGACCCTGACTCCCGAGGGGCTCGTGACGGGCACGCCCGCAGAACCCGGAACCTCCGACTTCACCGTCACCGCGACCAACTCCTTCGGAACGACCACCACCGCCTCGCGGCGGATCACCGTCGAGGCCGCCCCGCCTGCACCCGTCGCGCCGACGATCAGCGGAACCGTCGCAGCCGGCGTCGTCGGCTCGGCCTACGACTTCACCTACGCGGTCGCGGGAACTCCGGCTCCCGTCGTGACCGTGTCGTCGGGCGCCCTGCCCCCGGGTCTCACCCTCGATCCGACGGGGCGCCTCACCGGCACTCCGACCAGGACCGGCGCCTACGTCTTCACCGTGCAGGCCGCCAGCACCGCCGGAACCGCGACCGCGCAGAGCACTCTCACCGTGTCCCCTGCGTCCGCAACTGCGAAGGCCGACCTCCGCGTCGACGTCTCCGCTCCGACCACCGCGGTGAAGGGGAGGACGTTCACGTACACGCTCATCACGAAGAACGCCGGACCCTCCACGTCGACGTCCGTCTACTCGAAGGTGATCCTCCCGCCGGGGGTGCGGTTCGTCTCCGCGACGGGGAAGTACACCCGCATCGGCAGCGTCGTGGTCTTCCAGTGCTCCAGCCTCGGCAACGGGCGGACCTCCACCGAGAAGATCACCGTCACGGCCGCGAGCGCAGGCACGGTCACAGCGCTCGCAACCACCTTCTCCGTGAGGGCTCCGGATCCGTCGATCCGCAGCAACGCCGACACCGCTGCCACCACCGTCCGCTGAGGAGCGTCGGGCGGGCGACGAGGCCCTCCCGCCCGTCCTCGGGCATCACGCCGGGCGCAGCCAGTCCGTGATCGCGCTGACGACGCGGTCGAGGTGGGACTCGAGCAGGAAGTGCCCGCCGTCGACGAGCTCGATGCGCGCGTGAGGGGCGTCGCGGAGGAACGCCTGGGCGCCGGCGGGGGCGAAGATCTCGTCGTTCCGGCCCCAGACGGCGAGGACGGGGACTCCGGACTCGCGGATCCACGCATGCACGGCGGGGTAGAGCTCGCGGTTGGTGGCGTAGTCGCGGAAGAGCGCCAGCTGCACGTCATCCTGGCCGGGGCGGGCGAGGAGCGCGAGGTCGTGCTCCCAGGCGTCCGGATCGACGGTGGTGGAGTCGGGGACACCGTGGGTGTACTGCCATTCGACGGCCTCCCGGCCGAGGGCCGGTCGGAGGGCTTCGCGCGTCTCGTCGGTCCGCTCGGCGGCGTCGGCCCAGATCGGGTCCCAGAAGCCGGGCACGAAGCCCTCCTCGTAGGCGTTGCCGTTCTGCGAGATCACGGCGACGACCGCGGACGGATCGGCGAGGGCGAGGCGCCAGCCGACGGGGGCGCCGTAGTCCTGGACGTACATCGTGTACCGGGTCACCCCGATGGTCTCGAGGAAGCGGCCGGTCACCGCGGTCAGGGCCGCGAACGTGTAGTCGAAGTCGTCGACGGAGGGCGCGGACGAGCGTCCGAAGCCGATGTGGTCGGGGGCGATGACGCGGTAGTGCCCCGCGAGGGCGGGAAGGAGGTGGCGGAACATGTGCGAGCTGCTCGGGTACCCGTGCAGCAGCAGGAGGACGGGCGCGTCGACGGGACCGGCCTCCCGCCAGAAGACGTCGAGTCCGTCGACGGACACGGTGCGGTGATGGACGACGACCATGGCTAACCCCTTACGGTAGATTTACTGGTTAGCCGGACGTTAGCATGGATCGAACGGGCCGCACGGCGGGAGGACGGGGAGCGATGGATCGGGACGAGGAGCTGCTCCTGGCGGTGCTGAACAGCGCGCCGGTGGTGGACGGACGGCCGACGGACGGCCTCGGCGACGCGTCCGGTCGCGAGCTCGCGCGGCGGTGGGGCGGAGTCGGCACCGAGGACGAGCTCGAGCAGCTGCGCCGTGCCCGCGACGCGCTCCAGGCCGTCGTGCGCTCGGGCGCGCCCGCGGCCGTCGTGGAGCTCGCGGACCTGGTCGCGCACGCCGTGCGCACCCCGCGCGTCACCGGTGAGGGCGTCGTGTGGGAGCTGAGCGCTCCCGAGCCGGTTCGACTCGCGGTGGAGTCGGTCCTCGCCTGGTCCGCTGTGAACACCCGGTTCCCCGGGCGGCTCCGCGCCTGCGCGAACGACGAGTGCAACCTCTTCCTCCTCGACCGCAGCCGCCCCGGCACCGCCAAGTGGTGCTCGATGGCGACGTGCGGCAACCGGATGAAGGCCCGCGCGCACGCGAGCCGGTCGCGGGACTGAGCGCGGCCGGGAGGCGGGGAACCCGCTGCCGTCTCCCGCGCGACATCCGGCGATGACAGCAGGCGTGCCCCTCTGCCAGGGTGTGCCCATGACCGCAGCCGAGCCCGCGCAGACGGACCTCCGCCCCGCAGGGCCCGCATGGCTTCCGGACCCCGAGCGCCCCGGTTTCGAGCGGTGGTGGGACGGATCGTCGTGGTCGACCGTCTCGGCGCGCGTCCCCTGGGGCAGTGCGATCCCCCTGCAGCAGGAGTGGACGCGTCTCGTCCGCCCCGCCCAGAACCGCCGAGCCGCCGCGGCGCTCGTGCTGACGCGGGTCGTGGGCGTCGGCATCGCGCTCCTCCTGCTCCTCCTGTTCCTCGGAGCGGGTGCGACCTGGGCCCGCTGGGGCGCGCTGCTGCTCGGAGTCGCCGTCGTCGGAGCAGCGATCGCCGGCCTGATCGTCGGAGTGCTGGCCGTGAGGCAGCCCGCCACGCTCGGGGGGCGCGGCGCTGCCTGGTTCGCGGTCGTCGACTGCGGCGCAGTCCTCCTCGCGATCCTCGGGCTCACCGCGATCGTCATCGGCGCGGCGCTCCTCTTCGGCTGACGGCCGGACACGGCAGCGCGGCGCCTCCCTGGGCGGGCCCGCTCGGCCGCACGCGGATCCGCTGAGTACGCTCGGGCCATGCAGCGCACGGTGGGCGGAGTCGTCATCGAGGTCGTCCACGCGAGGACCGGCGACGCGACCCGGACGCCCGACGGGCCGATCCAGCTGTGGACGATCACCCTCTCCGGAGCAGGCGTCGATCACTCCGCGACGGTCGGCGTCGCCGGGACCTCGACGGAGCCGGACGACGACGCGCTCGCCACCGTCCTCGACGTGGCCGTCGTGGAGTACGTCCCCGCGTCCGAGGACCAGCACGGGACTCCGGCGTTCCGCGAGTGGAAGCGGGACCACGCGTCCGAACTGCGGCAGCTCGTGGCGGCGCTTCGAGCGGGCAGCTGACTCCTGCCGGGCGCGCAGCGGCTGCTAGGCGCCGCGCAGCCGGGCCGTCGATGCGGACGCCTGCGCTCGCGCCCGTTGCAGGGCGTCCTCGCGTCCAGCCGCGTCGAGGCGGGCGGGACCGTAGGTGACCACCGGGGGCAGGACGTCGTAGCCGACGAACTCCAGCATCCCGCGGTGGATGTGGAAGAGGAACGACTGCAGGTCGCCGTAGCCGTCGGCGGCGCCGGGCGCGAAGGCCGCTTCGCCGCCGCCGGTCGTCAGCAGGAGCATGGCGCTGCTGCCGCGCAGGCCGCCCTCGGCGAAGACGCCGTGCTCGCCTCCGAAGGTCGCGCCCATCACGAAGACCCGGTCGATCCAGCCCTTCATGATCGCCGGCATCGAGAACCACCACAGGGGGAACGAGAGCACCAGGAGATCCGCCTGCATCAGCTCGTCGAGATCGCTCGCGACGGGCTCCCCGAGCGTCTTCTCGAGGACCGCGGTCATCTGCTGAACCTGCGGCTTGAAGTAGCCGGAGCCGGGCGCGAACTGGTCGCGGTGCAGCACCGGGTCCCGGCCCTCGGCGTACAGGTCGAGCCGGCGGACCTCCATGCCGTCGGCCCTCAGCTGCTCGAGGACCGCGTCCGCCTGCGCCGAGGAGAAGGACCGCTCCTCGGGATGGGCGTGGACGAGGAGAGCGCGGCGCACGGGGGCGGCCTCGGCAGCATCGGTCATGCCGCCGATCATATCGACGATTCGCGATACGTCGCTAGATCGACGCTCCGAGCCGCTTCAGGAGCCCGTCGACGTCGGCGTCGCTCCTCCGGTAGTGGGTGTACTTCCCGACGCGCGTCGAGCGGACGAGGCCCGCGCGCTCCAGGGATCCCATGTACGACGAGATGGTCGACTGCGCGAGACCGCTCTTCGCGGCGAGATGGGTGACGCAGACCCCGAACTCGGCGCGGTCGGCGATCGGCTCGAACTCGCTGAACGACGCCTCGGGAGAGCGGAGCCACTCCATGATCTGCAGCCGCGCGGGGTTGCCCAGCGCCTTCAGCACCTCGACCAGTCCCGTGTCCACCGCGCCATTCTCCTCCGCTCGCCGCCCGGGCGCCTCCGCGCCGGAATCAGCCTCCACCCGGGCGCACCGCCCTCACGGCAGCAGGATCACCTTGCCGTCGAGGGTCCGGGACTCGGCGAGCTCCATCGCCTCGACGATCCCCGTGAGCGGGAAGCGGGCGGCGATGTTGGCCGTCAGCGAGCCGTCGGCGAGGAGTCCGAGCACGCGTCCGAGGTCCTCCTCGAGCCGCGCACGGAAGCGCGCGGGGCGCAGCGAGTGGCCCGCCCAGAGGTCGTAGAAGACCGCGCGCCGGCCGTTGGGGGCGAGCTGGTAGGCCTGGATCCGCGCGAGCTGGCGGAGGAAGGGGGGCCAGATACTCCCGGTGCTCGCGCTGACGATCGCGTACGCGACGAGGGTGCCGCCGGGCGCGAGCAGCGACCACGCCAGCCGGGTCGTCGCTCCGCCGACGTTGTCGAACACGGCCTGCACTCCGCCGGGAGCGAGCTCGCGCACGCGGGCGGCGAGGTCGGGATCGGCGTAGTCGACGGGCTCCACTCCGGCCGCTCGGAGGGCCTCGTGGTGGCGGGGCGAGGCGGCGCCGATCACGCGGATCCCCTCGAGGCGGGCGAGGCGGTGCACGAGGCCGCCGACTCCGCCGTTCGCGCCGAACAGGAGGATCGTGTCGCCGCGGGAGACCCGGGCCGCGCGGTGCAGCATCTGCCACGCCGTCACTCCGTTGACCACGACGGCCTCGGCGTCCTCCGACGCGACCGCGTCGGGGACGAGAACGCAGTCGCGGGCGGCGACACGGGCGTGCCCGGTCCAGCCGCCGGTCTTGGTGAGCGCGGCGACCCGGCGGCCCTCGAACGACGCGGCGCCGCCGGGGCCGACCGCGAGGACCCGGCCGACGAGGTCGTAGCCGGGCGTGAAGGGGAACCGCGGCTGGGCGAAGTAGCGGCCGCGGCGCATCGACTGCTCGGCGAACGAGATGCCGGTGGCCTCGACGGCGACGAGCAGCTCGCCGGCCGCAGGAGGCTCGACCGGCGCCTGCTCGAGGAGCAGCCCGGACGGCTCGACGACCCCGGGGAGGACGACGCGGGTGGTGGTGCGGGGAAGGGTGGTGGACATGAGGGGCTCCTGGAGATCGTAGGTGAGTGACCGAACAGTCACAACGGCGGATATGAAAAGGGATGGTGGCGAAGAGGAGAAGGAGGAGGGGAGGAAGAAGAGGAGGAGAGGCGAGCGCCGCGGACTCAGTCGCGGTGCCGGATGCCGTCGGAGACGATGCGGGCCCACTCGGAGTCGACGCCGCCGAGGTCGGTCTGCACGATCAGGTGGCAGAGCTGCCCGTAGGCGATGAAGCGCTGCACGGCCGGGCCGTCGGCTCCGGAGACGACGGTGACCGTCCGGACGACCGCGGAGATCCCGCGGCGCACAGCCTCGCGGATCTCGGGGACGTCGCACGCGCTCTGCGCCTGCGACTGCAGCATGATCAGGTCGCGGTCGGCGATCAGGTCGATGTAGGCGACGGTCATCGCCTCGAGCCGGTCGGCCGGATCCGAGGAGGGCGAGGCCTCCCCCGCCGCCGCGAGCGTGGACGCGACCTGCTCGTAGCAGCGGTCGACGGCCGCGACGAAGACGCCGAGCTTGCCGGGGAACAGGCGGAAGACGTAGGCGGGCGAGACGCCGGCCTCGGCGGCGACCTCGGTGATCGGAGTCGCGGCGTAGCCGGTGCGCGCGAACACGTGGAGCGCCGCCGCGGTGATCCGCTCGCGCTGCGCCTCGGCGGTGGAGCGGGAGGAGGGGGAAGGCATGTGACTGATCGAACACTTACTTCGCTCGCATGTCAAGAGCGGCTGCCGGACGGATAGAGAGAGCGGCCCCGCTCAGGGGCACCCCACGATCCGGTCCGGCACGCGGCAAGGGCAGGCCTACCGATCGTGGAGCCCGCCACACCCACTGCGACGACCGCGACCAGCGCGATCGCGATCCTGCGGAGCACGGGTGTCGTGGCCATGGCGTTCCTCCATCGGAACTCAGTGGTG
>NZ_PSVE01000002.1:32712-214559 GCF_002931775.1 Rathayibacter sp. AY1F4 | reverse complement strand
GCCCGAGGCCCGCGCGCCTGCTCCGCCGCAGCCGTGAGGGTCGGCGCCCAGCCCGTCCCCGAACATGTTCCCGGTCCCCCTCGACGCGGTCCCGCCTCCGGCGCCCCCTCGCCGGCGGTCTCGCGGTGGTTCTCGCCGCCGCGGCGCTCACGCTGGTCGGCGCACCCCCCGCCTCCGCCAATCGGTTCTTGGACGCGTGCACGACGGACGGCAGGTTCACTGTGCCTGCGAACGTCCACACCGCCGACGTCACCGCCCGGGGAAACCGAGGCGCCGACGGTCAGGACTTCGACAGCGTGGGGAACACCGGGGGCACCGGCGGCGCCGGCGCGGCTCTCAGGCTCTACGACGTGAAGGTGACGCCCGGTCAGACGATCTACTGGGGAAGCCTCCGGAGCGGGGGCTTCGAGGGGGGTGGGGACGCCAAGTGGGTGTCCTTCAGCGAACCCGACGAGAACTGCGACCCCGTCGGCGGCGATGTCATCGCCGTCGCCGCGGGCGGAGGAAGCGGATCGAACGCGACCATCCTGTACGACGGCTCCGACGGCGGTGCCGCCGGCCGGCCGGGCGAAGCGGGCCACGGCACCGGCGGCTTCCCCGGTGGCGGCGGCGGCGGTGCGACGATCGACACCCCGGGGACCGGCGGCAGCGGTGGCGACACCGCCTACCTCGGCGGCTTCCTCGATGCCGTCCCGACGTTCGGCTCGGAGGCGAGCGGCGGGACCGGGCACATGTTCTGGGACGGCCTGGGCGCCGACCCTCACGGCTTCGGCGGAGCAGGCGCGCGGGCCTCGGGCGACGTCTACGCCAGCGGCGGACAGGGCGGCGCCGGATCGGCGGGCGGCGGCGGAGGCGGAGCGGGCGGCGGCGAGTTCATCTACACCAACCTGGGAGCAGCCGGCGGCGGAGGCGGAGGCGGAGGGAGCTGGCCGATCGCCGATCCCGGGCTCAGCCCCTACAAGGTCGGCGACGCACTGGTCGCCTGGCTCCCCGACGCCACCATGACGGTGAGCGCGTCGACGACCGCGATCGACGTCCCCACGACCCTCACCGCCACTCTCTCGAAGAACTCGTACCGGGACGTCGACACCGGCTACACGAGGAAGCCGGACCAGATCGGCGGAGGATCGATCTCGTTCACCGAGTTCACCGGCCAGACGCAGCGACCGCTCGGCACCGTCGCGCTGACCGGTGCGGAGACGTCCGAGACCGTGAGCATCGAGGTCCCGGAGGGATTCGCGCGCGGGAGCCACGAGATCCGCGCGCTCTACACCGGATTCAACGGGTACAACCGGGATCCCGTCGTCTACGCACGGACGCCGATCACGCGCTCGACCTTCACCCTCACCGCGCAGACCGGGCAGACGATCGCGTTCCCGGAGCTGACCGGCCTCGACACCGACGGTCGGGACCTCGTCCTGCAGGCCACCGCGTCCTCGGGTCTGCCGGTGACCTACGTCAGCACCACTCCTGACGTGTGCACGGTGACCGCGGGACGCGCGGTCGGCCGGATCGGCGGGCTCTGCTCCATCACCGCCTCCCAGGCCGGGGGGACGGGCTGGACCGCGGCTCCGGACGTCGTCCGCACCAGGACTCTCTCGCCCAGGTCCCAGTCGGTCGCCTTCGCGCTGGCGGGCTACGCGTACTCGACCGGCTCCTACTCGGTGACCGCGACGTCCACCTCGGGTCTCCCGGTGGACTTCACGACCACGACGCCGGAGGTCTGCCGGCTCGACGGCACTCCGTTCCTCTTCGAGGGACTGAGCCGGTCCGTGTTCGCGGGCGTCGCCGCGGGGACCTGCGTCGTCCGCGCCGGCCAGCCCGGCGACCAGCGCTACGCGTCGGCCCCGGCGGTCGAGACGAGCTTCACGGTGGTCGCGAAGCCGGTGGAGGAGGTGGTGCGGAAGGCGCAGAGCATCGACTTCCGCCTCCCCACGAGCGCTCTCACGACGGATGAGGACGCCGACCTCCGCGCCAGTGCCGGCAGCGGCCTGCCGGTCACGGTCACGAGCACGACCCCGGAGGTCTGCTCGATCATCGGCGGCACCTCCGTGCGCAACCTCCGCCCGGGCACCTGCACCATCCGCTTCGACCAGGAGGGCTCGGAGCTCTACCTCCCCGCGCCGCAGCGCACCGGATCGTTCACCGTTGACCGCCTCCCGCAGAGCATCGTCTACGACTACCCGCACGGCATCGACACCGCGCGCTCCGCCACCTACTCCCCCGTCGCGACAGCCACGTCGGGGCTTCCCACGACCTACGGCGCGACCGGCGGCTGCACCATCGCCGACGGCGTGGTGACCTTCACCGAGGTCGGCGAGGAGTGCGTCGTCACCGCCGACCAGCTCGGGAACGCGGACTACGCGCCCGCTCTGCAGCGGTCGTCCACCTTCACGGTGCGGAAGGGACCCCAGACGATCACCCTCGCCCCGACCCCTCCCACGACCGGAGCCGTCGGCGACACCGTCACCCTCACGATGACCACGAGCTCGGGCCTGCCCGCCTTCGCCGTCGCGTACGACGCCTGCCGCACGACCCGGGTCGATCCGGGCTCCGTCGACATCCTCCTCACCGCTGTCGGCACCTGCTCGTACTACGCGTTCCAGCAGGGCGACTCCACCTATCAGCAGGCTCCGAACGTCGCCGGCACCGTTCAGGTGACCCTCCCGGCCCAGACGATCGCCTTCGCCTCCACTCCCCCCTCCCCCGCCGTCCCGGGCGGCACCTACACGCCCGCCGCGACGGGCGGCGCGTCCGGGCAGCCGGTCGTGCTCGCCGCCTCAGGCGCCTGCACCCTGACGGACGGCGTCGTCACCTTCGGAGGCGCCGGCACCTGCACCGTCACGGCCGATCAGGCCGGGGACTCCGGTCATCTCGCCGCTCCGCAGGTCTCGCAGACCATCGCGGTGGGCCTGGCCGCCGGGTCCGTCTCGTTCGGCGGCGAGGCTCCAGGCGACGCGGTCGTCGGCGGATCGTCCACGCCGGTGATCGTCCGAGGCCCCTCCTCCGCGGATCCCCGCCTCACCGCCTCGGGGGCCTGCTCGGTCTCCGGGGGCTCGGTCTCCTACGACCACGCCGGCACCTGCACCCTGACCCTCGAGCAGGCCGGCGACGCTGCGCACGCCGCTGCTCGCGCCGACCGCGCCTTCACGATCGGCAGGGCTGCGCAGACGGTCGCCTTCACCTCCACCGCTCCCGCGGCGGTCGTCGGAGGAACGTGGACTCCGACCGTCACCGGCGGCGCGTCGAGCGCCCCGATCGTCCTCGGGACCGCCTCCGCGGCCTGCACCGTCGCGAACGGCACCGTGACCTTCGCCGCTCCGGGAGACTGCGTGCTCACCCTGGATCAGGCCGGCGACGCCGACCGGAACGCCGCCCCGCAGGCGACCCGCACCCTCGTGGTGACCGCCGCGTCGATCCAGAAGAAGCCGCAGACCGTCGCCTTCACCGCGAACACGTCGGCGACCCCGACCACCGGAGTCGCCTACTCCCTCGCCGCGAAGGCCTCCTCCGGTCTCCCGGTGGCCTACACCGCCACCGGCCCGTGCACCGTCACCTCCGCGGGAACGGTGACCCTCACCGGGACGAGCGCCTGCACCGTCACCGCCGCCCAGGCCGGCGACGGCACCTGGGCCGCCGCGACCGCCACCCGCATCGTCAAGATCGTCTCCGGCAGCCGCGCCGACCTGAAGGTCGCCCTCACCCCCACCGCCACGAAGATCACCGGCAGGACCCTCACCGCCACCACCACCGTCACCAACGTCGGCACCCGCGACACCGGATCCACCGTCATCCAGATGATCGTCCCCACCACCGTCACCGACACCGGAGGCGCCACCCGCACCCCCGGCAAGATCGCCGGGACCACGGTCCTCACCTGGAAGATCCCCACCCTCGGAGCCGGGCAGAGCACCACCCGGACCATCGTCCTCACGCCCAAGACCGGCACCTCCACCATCACCGCCAAGAGCTCCACCGCGATCGGCGACCCCACCCCCGGCAACAACACCCTCACCAGGAGCTACAAGAACTAGGCACGGCCGGGGGCGGCAGCGGAGGCGGTCCGGCGCGGTCCGGCCTGCCGCCGTCCGTCGTCCCGCGACACCGACCGGGCGGGATCCGACAGGCCTGAGCCCCCGACGGCCCGGATGCGCCCCGCCGCGCCGGTCCGGAGGCGTCCGCACGGCCCGGCGCCGGTGACACGAGGCCCGGTTCTGCCAGGATCGACATCAGCACGCTCATCGTCTCGATCCGCTCCGCCGGATCCCTCCTCGACTAGGACGGCACTGTGGGAATTCGCGAGTACGGACGACTCCTCCGCAGGGGCTGGCTCGTCATCTCGATCTTCGTCGCCCTCGGCCTCGCGGCCGCCTCCGTGGCGACCATGGCGTCGGAGTCGGAGTACCGGGCGCAGACGACCGTGTTCGTCTCCGTCGCGACCGCCGACAACCAGTCCAGCGCCGAGGTCGGCGCGTCCTTCACCAGCGCCGAGGCCCGGGTGGCCTCCTACGTCGCGCTGGTCGACTCGAGCTCGGTGCTGCAGCCCGTCATCGACGACCTCGGACTCGACATGACCGTCGGCGACCTGGCGGGCGAGGTCACTCCGGCCGCGCTCCCCGGCACGGTCATCATGAGCATCGACGTGGTCGACGCCGACGCCCAGCAGGCCGCGCGGATCGCCGACGCGGTCGCCGAGAGCCTGCGCAGCTACGTCGCGCAGATCGAGCGCCCCGTCACGGGCGGCACGAGCCGGGTCGACGTGAAGGTGCTCGAGGCCGCCTCCGTGCCGGGATCGCCGCTCAGCCCCGACCTGCTGGTGTACCTGGTGCTCGGCGGAGCGACCGGCCTCATCCTCGGCGTCGGCGTCGTCGTGCTGCGCTCGCTCGGCGACTCCCGCATCCGCTCGGCGAAGGACGTCGCCGCCGGCACCACCCTCCCGGTGCTCGAGTCGATCCCCTTCGACACGGCCGTCCGCCGCTCCCCCCTCGTCGTGGACGGCCGCAGCGCCGTCGCCGAGTCGTTCCGGATGCTGCGCACGACGCTCCTCTTCGGCTCCGGCACCCACGAGCGCACCCTGCTCGTCACCTCCGCCCGCGAGGGCGACGGCAAGAGCACGGTGGCCGCGAACCTCGCCGTCTCGATCGCCCAGATCGGCCGCACCGTGGTGCTGATCGACGCCGACCTGCGCGACCCGGCGCAGTCGACGGTCTTCCGCGTCCCCACGGGCGGACCGACCCTCGCCGACCTGCTCCGCACCGGCACCCTGCCCGCCGACGGGTCGCTGCCCGTCAGCGCCCAGGGCGTCACGGTGCTCACGGCCGGCGGCAGCCAGGCGAACCCGAGCGACCTGATCGGCACCCCCGCGATGGAGCGCGTGATCGCGCACCTCTCGCGCCGCTACGACCACGTGATCGTCGACTCCCCCGCGATCCTCTCGGCCACCGACGCGGTGCTGCTGGGCAAGATGGTCGCCACGACCGTCCTCGTCGCGGGCGCCGGCGTCTCGTCCTCGGCCGACCTCGTCGCCGCGGCAGACCGGCTACGGGACGTCGGGGGCGACGTCCTCGGGACCGTGGTCGCGCAGGCTCCCCGCAGCACGGTCGTCGCCGCCGCGGCGACGGCGTCCGCCTGAGACGCGCGCGCGCTGCAGCCGCTGCCGGCGCCCCTCCCCGCGGGGAGTGACGACGTGCGCCCCGGTGCCGGCGCGCGGCCCGTCGAGGTGGGCGGCGTTGCGCGAGGGTGAGGGCTCGCGGACCCGGGCGGTGCCCACGCGCACCGCCTGCTCGGCCCGCCCCGCCACGACGCCCATGCCGCAGACGATCCAGAGCGTGTATGCCACCGGACCCTCCTGGAGCGTCGGCAGCACCGTGTAGCTGACCAGCGTGCCCGCGACCACGGCCGTGGGCAGGAAGCCGTCGAGGGTCGGCGCGCGCAGCCCGCGGAGGAACAGATACACCAGCAGCGCCGCGAACAGCAGCATCACGATGATCCCCGACTCGATCGCGAGCACGAGGAAGAAGCTCTCGACGAGGACGCTGTCGGTCGAGTACAGCTGCGCGCGCGGGCCGACCTTGCCGAGGCCGAAGCCGAACGGGTGCGCGACGAGCAGCGGGATGTTCTCGAGCAGGCTGTCGCTGTGGCCGATCAGCGACGGGTCGGCGACGTGCGAGATCACCTTGTCGATGTAGAGGTAGAGCGTGACTCCGCCGACGGCCGCGGCCGTGGTCACGGTGAGCATCGCCCACACCAGCATCGGCTTCGCGCGGAACAGCGCCCAGGCCACCAGGGTCACCGCGAGCATCGCCAGGCCGATGTAGCCGCTCCGGGACTGCGTCAGGTAGACGGCCACCAGCGGCAGGAGCGTCAGAGCGCCCTTCAGCCACAGCGGCCAGCGGGGGCGGGTCCACAGCACGGCGAGCGCGATCGTGACGGCGACGGCGCTCTCGTTCGGGGCGCTGTAGGGGCTGAAGCCGCGGGGCACGATGCTCCCGGCGACGAAGAGGGAGGAGGGGAACGGCGTCCCGGGAGCCAGCGGGAACACCCCGAGGGTGAACAGCCAGTCGAGGCCCTGGTTCCAGGTGAGGATCGTCGTGATCGACGAGAGCTGCAGCGCGACGACGAACGCGGTCGCGAGGATCCCGAGGTGGCGCTTCTCGAGCACCGCGGGCACCACGATGAGCGCGAGGAACGGCAGGAAGTCGTTGCGCCAGCCGTACGCGGCCTGGATCGGGTTCTCGGTCCACACGGCCGAGACGGCGCCGAGGCCGACGATCATCAGCACCAGCACGACGATCGGCACCGGCACCCGCTTGATCCGCCCGCTGACCAGCACGAGCAGGAAGAGCCCGAGGATCGTGGCGTCCTTGATCGCGCCGAACGCGGTCGCCGAGGCGCCCGGGAGGAACGCGGAGGCGACTCCGTTCGCGGGGAGGGCGAAGACCAGCAGCAGGACTCCCAGCCACGGCAGGCCGAGCCCGTCACGGCCGAGGAGGGCGCGGAGTGTGCGGCGGGTGCGCACCGGTCCGCGGGCGACAGTACGGGAGCCGGCCCGGGGCAGCGGCGCCGCGGTGCGGGTCATGCCGCGCCGCCCCGCATCGTGAGGCGCCGGACGACCAGCGGCACGTCGGAGGGCCGCGGGACGATGGTCCGCGCCGGGGGCCGGATCGCGAGCACCATCACCACCAGCGCCATCAGGATCCCGCTCGCGTTGGCGATGGCGGCGGCGATCGCGCCGTTCGCCGGGCCGAAGGCGAACAGGAGCACGAGGCAGGTGATCAGCCCGGCGCCCTGCGCGACGGTGAGGCTGATGCCGCGGTTGCGCGCCGAGAGCACCTCGCCCGCGCTGACGGTGACGACCACGAAGACGGAGCCGAGGATCGCGAAGAAGACCGCGGGCATCGCCTCCGCGAACTCGTCGCCGAAGAGGAACGGCACGCCCCAGGGGGTGACGACGGCGAGGAACACGGCCGAGGCCAGGCCGACCGCGAAGGCCGAGCGCAGCGCGTCGCCGGTCGCGGTGACGCGGGCGCCGCCCTCCGTTCGGCTGATGTCCGAGAAGACCGGAGCGGCGACCGCGTGCGCGAGGAACACCGGCAGAGTGCCGATCGTCACGGCGACGGAGTAGAGGCCGGCCTGGTGGGAGCCAATCAGCGGCAGCATGATCACCTGGTCGAGACGCTGGTACGCGGCGTCCGACGCCTGAGCGCCGTAGAAGGTGACGGAGCCGCGGACGAGCGGCCGCCAGGGCGCCGGAGCGGCTCCGCGGGGTCGGTTGAGCAGCGAGCCGATCAGCGCGGTCATCACGGAGCCGGCGAAGTTCGACCAGATCACGCCCGAGACGGTGATCGAGTCGAGGAGGAACAGCACCACGATCCCGCCGACGTAGACCAGCGGCTGCGTGGCCTGGAGCAGCGCGACCGCTCCGAAGCGGCGCTGCGCCCCGACGACGCCGATGTCGATCATCCAGCAGACCATGAGCGGGGTCCCGGTGATCGCGACGAACACCGCGATCGTGGCCGCCTCGTCGAGCGCCGAGAGGAGAGTGGAGGTGAGCAGCCAGGCGATCAGCGCCGCCGGGATCGCGGTCAGCAGCGCGAGCCGCCTGGCCGTGCGCACCGCGCCCAGGTCGCCCGCCGCGGCGAGAACGCGCCGGCGGATCTCGAGGGGCATGCCGAGCGCGAGCACGATCGGGATCAGGTACATCGAGGCGAGGGCCGCGGCCGTCTCGCCGCGTCCGCTCGGGCCGAGGGCCTGCGCGATCAGCGGGGCGCTGACCAGCCCGAGCGCCGCCACCGAGAGGCGGCTCGCGAGCATGGTGATCGGGGAGTTCAGGAGGCGCAGCAGCCCGCTCACGAGGCCTCCGCGGCCCGGGCGCCGACGGCGGCGAGCAGCCGCTCCTCGAAGCCGTCGAGAGCGAAGGTGCCGGTCTCGTCGTGGACGGTCAGGTGCATGCTGTCGCGCAGCGGCGCGATCTCGACCCAGACGCCGAGCGGGAAGCGCAGGTGGGCGGGCATCCCGCCGACCATGGTGTCCGGCTCGATCCGCGGCAGCAGCTCCTCCGGGACGGGCACCTCGGTGGAGGGGAGGGAGACGTGGATCTCCCACGGCACGCGGGGCGTCCCGCGCGGCGTGCGCAGGGGTGCCAGCGGGTGCTGCACGAGGGTCTTGATGCTCAGCAGCGCGCTCGCGAGCAGCCAGGTCGCGGGGAGGCCCGACCTGGTGGCCGCGGACAGCCGCTCGAGGAGCGAGGTCGCGGACCAGTCGTCGGCGCGGAGGCGGCCGAGCGGGAGGGACGGCGAGAGGTTGCCGCCGACCTCCGTGCCCTTCGCGACCCAGCGGCGCGCGTCGACCGGGACGACGACGCGGAAGTCGAGGCCGTCGGCGGCGCAGTCCTGCAGGCAGCGGAGCACGAGGCTCGCGGTCTTGAGCGACACCGGCGGGCGGGCGGGGCGCCGGCCGTCGCGCGCCTGCTCCGGGGTCGCGGCGATCGCCCGGAGCGTCTCGGGGCCGAGCACCGCGGTCACCAGGCGGGCGCGACGGTCCGACTCCTCCTTCGAGAGGGTCGTGTCGAGCTGGTAGCCGGTGCCGGTCGCGGCGGTCAGGGTGCGGAAGGTGTCGCGGGCCCTCCTGGCGCCGGTGAGACCGGTGAGCTCGAAGCGCTCCACGATCTCGCGCAGCGGAGCGGCGGCGAGCGGCTTCCCAGCGGTGTCATCGGCTCCCGGGGCGCCCAGCTTCTCGATCACGAGCGCGACGACCGCGGTCGCTCCGGTGCCGTCGAAGAGGCTGTGCGGGAGGGTGAAGCCGACCGTCGCGCCGTCGAACAGGATCCGGACCGGCAGCTCGCCCGGCGCGAACTGCGGCGCCAGCAGGCGGTGCGCCAGGTCCGCGCGCTCGAGGGGGCCGTCGACGACCCGCACGGCGCGCTCGGCCGCGTCCAGGGCGGCAGCCACGTCGATCCGGCGCCACCCGCGGAGCCGGGTGCGGCGCCGCAGGAGCACGGCGCCGCGGGGCGAGAGGAGGAGGTCGCGCAGCGCGGTGCGCACACGCTCCGCAGTCACGCCCGTCAGCGGGCCGACGTGGTAGCTGATGAGGAGGTCGTCGTAGCCGAGGTCGCGCGGGGCCCTCACGCCCGGCTCCTGCTCGCTCCCGCGGAGGCCCGCTCGGCGATGACGCTGAGCAGCGAGCGCTCGTAGCCGGCGTTCACCTCGGCCCAGGAGTAGGCGTGCAGGGCCCGCAGGTGCCCGCGGTACGAGAGCCGCTCCTGCTCGATCGGGTCGTTCAGCACGGCGAGCACGCCCTCGGCGATCGCGTCCGGGGTCGGAGCGACGAAGCGCCCCGCCTCCTGGAGCACCTCGCGGTTGAAGACGGTGTCGCGGGCGACGACCGGAGCCCCGCAGGCCATCGCCTGCACGAGAGCCGGGTTGGTGCCGCCGACGCTGTGCCCGTGGAAGTAGGCCCCGGCGTGCTGCCAGAGAGAGTGGAGACGGGTGTCGTCGCTGACGTGCCCGAACCAGTGCACCCGCGCGTTCTGCTGCGCGAGGGCGCTGACCGCCTGGTCGATCGGCCCGCCGTAGCCGGAGGAGCCGACGACGACCACGTCGTGGGTCCGCGCGATCCGCTCGGCCGCCTCGATGAACTCGGGCACCGTGTTCTCGGGGACGAAGCGCGCCACGATCAGCGCGTAGCCGCGGTGGGTGAGCCCCGGCTCGACCGGGTGCTCCGGCGGGACGTCGCCGCCATAGGGGATGACGTCGCCGTCGCGGCCGAACTCCCGCTTCCAGCGCGTCTCGATCGCCGCGGCGTCGTAGACCATGCGGTCGCCGTGGCGGGCGGTCCAGACCGCGCCCTGGTGGAAGACGAACTTCGCGAAGCGGCCCCACTTGGCGCGGTCCCACTCGATGCCGTCGACGTTGACGACGGTGGGGATGCCGCGCTGCTTGAGGATCGGCAGCCAGAAGCCGTTGGCGCAGTTGAGCACCAGGGCGACGTCGGGCTTGCGCTTCGCCGCGTCGAGAGCGGCCGTGAGCCCGTAGGAGAGGGTGCTGAGCGACTTGCTCTCGACTCCCCGCGTCTGCCGGGTGATCACCCGCTCGTCGCGGTCCGGGTCCTGCAGGGCCGTGGTGCCCGGCCTTCCGTAGACCGTGACCTCCCATCCCTGCTCCGCCAGGAACGGCGCGAGACGTCGGACGGCTGTCTCGAATCCCCCGTAGTAACTGGGATAGCCCCGCGTGCCGATAATGGCGACCGACCTGCCCATGTCCCGGTTCTCCCTTTGTTGTGCGTCGCCTCGTCGCAGGCGATCGCCGGACGAAATCTGCTGTCGCAATACCAGGCGTATGCGACGGTGCACAGCATTCGTTCGACGGCCTAACTCGCACCCCCGAAGGCGGGTATTGGCGCTCATACTAGCGGCGAACGGACCGCCGTCCGCCACCGCTGGAGGGACAGGATCGCGACACCCATCAGGAAGAAGATCGAGAGGATCAGGACGGTCATCCCGACGATGATCCGCTCCCCGCCGGAGAGCTCCGGGTCGAGGAACTCGTACACGTAGCGCGACGTGAGAGCGCCCCGGGCGAAGGTGTAGGCGAACCACAGGACGGGGAACACCATCACCGCCCAGACCAGCCGGAGGTCGACCGGGCGGGCGCCCGGGACGGCGAGCAGCTCGACCAGCGCGAGCGCCGGCACGAGCACGTGCAGGACCACCGTGCTCGGGTTCAGCTGGGCCGGGTCGCCGAGCACGGCGGGCCCGTAGATCACCAGGAACAGGCCCGACATGCTCAGCAGCGTGGCGGTGTTGAGGGTGCGCATCGCTGTGATCGCCCGCGACTCCCCGTGCGCCGCAGCACTCCTCCTGCCCCCGGATCGCGCGGATCGCCAGGCGCTCCGACCCGCGATCGCGAAGGCGACCACCGAGAGGATGTTGGTCAGCGCCGTGACCGAGCTCAGGAAGTCGGCGGTCGCGTCCGAGCCCACCTGCGTCTGGGCGACGACGACCGCGTTGAGCACCACGACAGCCCCCAGCGCGGCGACGGCCCAGCGGACGAGTGCAGTGCGGCGTCGAGCTCTCATGGGGCCCTCTCCTCGGTGCGGCGACCCTCGGGCCGGTACTCGTGGGCGTCCGGTGCAGGAGTCCGTTCGCTACAGTCGGGACATCCATGAGAACCCATTCCCAGACAGGGGTCGAATGCCCGGCACAGGTTCGCACCGAGGATCCCTACGGGTCCTGCTCGATGGTAATTGGTGGATTCGCGGCCCGATCTCCAACCGTGAGGTCATGCGAGAGATCACCTTCTCCTGGGCGCGACTCTTTCCTGAGGATTCCCTTGTCATTGCCGTCCCCCTGACGGGGGTGGAGACGGCGAGACGGGATTTAACGGGACTCGCCCGAGTAGTGCCGACAAGACTCCGGCCGCAGGGGATCAGCGCCGTTATCGAACTTTCTCTGCTCTCTCTTCGACTGCGTCCGGACATCACGCTGGCGCACAACTTCACCCCCCTTCTGGGGCGGTCCGCGGTGTTCATCCAGGACTTCCTCTTCCTCACGAATCCGGAGTGGTTCACGCGGAAGGAGCGCGCCTACTTCTCGCTCATGCCGCTCAGCGTCCGCCGCGCCGACGTGGTGATCGCGAGCAGCGTCGCGGAGTCGCGCCGCATCGTCCGCACGTCCGCCGCGACGAGCGCCGTGCCCGTCGGCCTCGGCCTCAACCGGGCGTTCGCCGCCGCGGAGCCCGTGGCGCCCGCCGGCGTCGACGGCCTCGACGGCTTCCTCCTCGCCGTCGGCCGCCTCAACGCGCGCAAGAACCTCGCGACCACGATCGAGGCCGCTCTCGCCTCGGGAGTGCTCGCCCCCTCCTTCCCGCTCCTCGTCGTCGGCGAGGCCTCGGGCGTGCGCACCGAGTTCCCTCCGGCCGTGCGCGCCGCGCTCGACGACGGCTCGGTGCGCCTGCTCGGGCGGATCGAGACGGAGGAGCTGCGCTGGCTCTACGAGAACGCCGCACTGTTCCTCTTCCTCACCCTCGATGAGGGCTTCGGCCTGCCGACCCTCGAGGCCCTGGCCTGCCGCACGCCGATCCTCGCCAGCGACATCCCCGTGTTCCGCGAGATCCTCGGCGAGCACGCCCGCCTGGTCGATCCGCGCGACGTGCCGGCGATCGCGGCGTCGATCCGCGAGCTCGTCGCCGACCCGCCCGAACCGCTCGATCCGGCTCCGGTGCTCGAGTACTACAGCTGGGACGCCGTGGTCGCCCGGCTGCGCGCCGCGATGGTGGCGGTGCTGCCGTGAGCGGGCCGTCCGTGTCGATCGTGATCGTCACCTACAACAGCATCGGCGTCATCCGCTCCTGCCTCGATGCGCTCGCCGGCCGCGACGAGAGCGTCGAGATCCTGGTGGTCGACAACCTCTCGCGCGACGAGACGGTCGCCGTGCTGCGCGCCGAGTACCCGGACGTCCATGTCGTCGAGAACACCGAGAACGCCGGATTCTCGCGGGCCGTCAACCTCGGCGCCGCTCGCGCCACCGGCCGGCACCTGCTGCTGCTGAACCCCGACGCGCAGATCTCGGCGGAGGTCGTCGGCTCGCTCGCGTCACTCCTCGACAGCGATCCGACGATCGGCGCCGTCTCCCCCCTCCTCGAGAACGAGGGCGAGGACGTCGTGATCGTCGCCGCCGGCCACGCCCCCACGGTCCGCCGGATGCTCCTGCACCAGACCGGCCTCTCGCGCCTCGGCCGGCGCTTCCCCTCCTTCGAGGGCCACTACCTGTTCGCCGCCGACCTGCACGGCCGCCCGCGCGACGTCGACTGGGTGAGCGGCGGCTGCCTGATGATCCCGCTGGCCGTCTGGGACCGCGTCGGCGGACTCACCGACCGCTGGTTCATGTACGCCGAGGACGTCGAGATCTGCCTCCGCCTGCGCGCCGAGGGCCTGCGCGTGGTCCTCGATCCGCGCCTGCACGCCCTGCACGCGATGGGCGGCTCCTCGAGCGGCGTCGACGGCCGCGTCGGCACCGCCTGGATCGTCAACCTCTTCGACCTCTACGGCTGGCGGATGGCGCGCTCGGACCTGCAGCAGCAGGTCTGGCGGGCGGTCGTGCTCGCGGGGATGGCGTCGCGGATGCTCGTGTACCGGCTGTCCGGCCTGCGCCCCGGACGCGCCGCGGCGGCGGCCGGCCAGCTGCGGCGGTACGGGATCTACATGCGGGCGCTGCGGGCGGCCCCGCTGACGCGCGACCGCGAGCCGCTCGCCTGACGGCCCCTCTCCGTCCGGCGTTCCCCGCACACGTTCCGCGGCCCGCGATCGAGGCGTCACGAACGGTCGCTTCCGGGCGTGCCTGACGACCGTTCGTGACGGATCGGCGCCCGCCCTCGCGGCGGGAGACCGGGCGTGGTGCGCGGACGCGCGATCCGGCAGCGGGCGCAGGAGAGGGGCGGCGGCCCGGGGTCCAGCCCCGAGCCGCCGCCCCCCTCCTCGTCGCTACTCGCCGCTACTTGCCGGTGCCGCGGTATGCCACCCGGAAGGTCTCCCGGGTCCCGTCCGGTGCGGTCGCCGTCACGCGGAACGAGCCCGACGGCACCCGGGAGAGGTGCGTGTCCACCGAGACGGTCTTCGTGCGGCCCGCCGCCAGCGAGGTGACCTTCAGCTCACCGAAGGCCGTCGGGATGCTGAGACGGACCGGCGTGCTCCCCTCGTTCGTCGCGGTGGCGGTCAGCACGACCGAGCCGCCGCGCTTCACGCCGGTGATCGTCACGTCGACGTCGACCCGGGTCGCCGGGGCGACGACGGTGACGGCGGGGAGGAGTCGGCTGACGCCTCCCGAGACCGCGGTGATCGAGACGGCACCCGTGCCGGGGCCCGCCGTGGCCGCGGGGAGCGGAGCGGAGCCGTCGGCGCCGGTCGTCGCGGCGGCGGTCGTGCCTCCGTCGGCGAAGCGTGCCGGACCCTCGATCGTGTACGCGACGTCCGCGCCCGCCACCGGCTCGCCGGCCGCGTTCGCTGCGGTGACTCCGAGGCCGGCGATCGCCGCTCCGGCCTCGACGGTCTGCGCCGCGCCCGCGGGGGTCAGGGAGGCGACCGCCGCGGGGTCGGTGAACATCGACGGAGTGAGCGGCGTGACCGTCAGGCTCTCGAGGCGCGCCGTCCCTCCGGAGGAGAGGAGCGAGACTCCCGTGCTGCTCGGGTCGGGGAAGACCTGGTCGGTGATCGTGGCGCGTCCGCCCTGCGCGAACGTCTCGACGGAGGCGTGATCGACGTAGAGCTCGAGGTGCAGCTCGCCGTCGTCGAGCGCCACGGGGGCGGTCTCGACCGACGGGAAGTCGGCGTCGAAGCCGACGTCGCCCGAGCGGGTGCGGTCGACGCTCAGCTGACCGGACGCGACGTCGTAGGTGATCGGCGTGCGCTGGGAGCCGTCAGCGGAGTTGCGGACCGAGAGGCCGAAGGAGTCCGCGTCCCCGGCGCTGAAGACGGCGTCGAGCTTGTAGACGCTGCCCTCGGCGGCAGCCGGGAGTGCGGTCTCACCATCGGCGACGGCCGTGGCGCCCAGCGTGAACGCCTCGTCTCCGCGCTCGAGGGCCGCGGTCTGATCGACGACCTTCTGCACGAGCTTCGGGGCGCCGTCGACGGTCTCGAGGGAGAGCTCGCGCGGGAGGGCCATCGCTCCCCGCCAGGTCCCGGTCGGGATGGCCTCGCCGTACTGCCAGTTGTTCATCCACGCGATCATGATCCGCTTGTCGTCGGGCGCGTTGTCGAAGGTGACCCCTGCGTAGTAGTCGCGGCCCCAGTCGAGCCAGTCGTAGTCGACGAGGCGGCTCTGCGCGGGCTCGTCGGACAGCATGAACTGGTCGGCGAGGATGTGGCCCCAGCCGGCGCGGTTGTTGTCGACGACCTGCAGGTGCGCCGCGCGGCCGGCGAGGTCCGCGACGTCCCAGCTCTTCCAGTCCAGCGTCTCGCTGTCGCTGCCGGTCGCGGTGCGGACGATCTCCCCGTCGACGACGAGGTTCACGCTCGTCTCGTTGGAGCGGACCTGCGCCGGGGTGTCGGCGAGCACGATGTGGTCGACCGTCAGGTGACCCCAGCCGCCGGTCGCGTCGTCCACGACGACGATCCGCGCCGCCTTCCCCTGGTAGGCCGAGACGTCCCAGCTCTTCCAGTTCAGGGCGCCGTCGTTCGTGCCGGCGGTGGTCTGCACGACCTCGCCGTCGACGACGAGCTGGATCTCGAGGGTCTGGGCGTCTCCCTCGGGGCGGAAGCCTCCGCCGACGAGCATGCTCAGGTGGCTCTTGTCGATCGTGAACTCCGGCGAGGTCAGAGTGCCGAGGTTGTCGTCGCCCTTCGGTCCGCCGTCGAAGGTGTTGATCCGCTTCTGGCCGAGGAAGAACTCGCCGCCGCTGGTCGAGGGGTTGGTGCCGTCGGCGAGGTCGCCGGTCACTGCCCAGCCGTTGTCCGCGAGGCCCTGCTGGTCCGGGAACTCGAAGCCCTCGAAGAGCAGCTCGCTCCCGGCGGGCGGGTCGTTGGCGAGCTGCGTGCCGTCGACGTGCGGGTGGTTCCCGCCGCCGACGAGGAAGTTCAGGTGGTCCTGGTCCACCGTGAAGTCGGGCGACTCCATCGTGCCGACCGGCCAGTCGCCGTCGTTGAAGCCGTTGATCAGTCCCGTCCCCGAGAAGCCGGTGACGGTCTGCTGGCCGTCGATCGGACCGGTGGCGGGGGCGGAGCCGAAGGGCCCGTTCTTCCAGTTGCCGGGCTCGTTGTCCACGGTCCAGCCGTTGTACGTCCCGTCGTCGAACCCGGCGACGGTCGTGCCCTCGGGGAGGGTGTCGGAGCCGACGGTCGACTCGGAGGTGAAGGTGGTGCCGTCGAAGTCGCCGACGAAGTACTGGCCGCCGGAGCCGCCGCCCACCGCCCCCGGGTTGAGGTTGACGACCATGACCCACTTGATGTTCGACGGGTCGCCGTCGACCGCCAGCGGGAACAGGTCCGGGCACTCCCAGACGCCGCCGGTCGCGTTCGCCGGGCCGAACTCGCTGAGCTCGGTCCAGTTCTTGAGGTCGGTCGACTTGTGGAGCAGGACCTTGTGGTCGTCGGCCTCCACGGTGACGACCACCCAGTAGGAGGATTCCGCAGTGCCTCCGTCGTACCAGAACACGTGCGGGTCGCGGAAGTCGTTCTGGTCCCGGTCGATGACCGGGTTGCCCTCGTACTTCGTCCACGTCTGCCCGGCGTCGGTGCTGTACGCGAGCGCCTGCGCCTGCTCCCCCGTCTTGTACGCGGCCGTGTACATCGCCACCAGGGGCGGGTTCTCGGCGGTGCCGAATCCGGAGGTGTTGTCCTTGTCCACGACGATCGAGCCGGAGAAGATGTCCGACTCCGCATCGCCCGGGATCGCGAGCGGCTGCTCGGTCCAGTGCGTGAGGTCGGTGCTGGTGGCGTGGCCCCAGCTCATGTTCCCCCAGCGCGTCCCCTGCGGGTTGTACTGGTAGTAGAGGTGGTAGACCCCCTCGTAGTACACGAGCCCGTTCGGGTCGTTCATCCAGTTCTTCGTCGGCGAGTAGTGGATCGCCGGACGGTAGGTCTCCGCTGCCGCGTCGAGCGGAGCGGCGGAGACAGCGGGGACGGAGAGCCCGCCGCCGACGAGGCAGAGCGCGGCGGCGACGGCCACCAGGCCGCTGCGCCGTGGGAGCGAGCGATGAGGAGAAAGCACGGAAGAACGCCCTTCGTTGCGCGTGTCACGAGTGACAACGTTGTCAATTGCTGGGCAATCTACGGACTGTCCTCCGGACAATTCAAGAGCGGTCTGCGAGAAAGATCAGATCCCGTCCTACCGCCTCTCAGACGGGGCAGGGCACCTCGCCGGAGCCGCGGGCGATCAGCTCGGTGGGGATCACGAACGTCTGCGCCGGCTCGTCCTCGCCGTCGAGGCGGAGGAACACCCGCTCGGCGGCCGTCCGCCCGATGACCGCGGGGTTCTGCGCGATCACCGAGACGGCGGGCTCGAGGAGCTCCGCCAGGGGGATGTCGTCGAAGCCGATCAGGGCGACCCTTCCGTGCGCGCCACGACGGCGGAGCGCGGCGAGCACGCCGATCGTGATCAGGTTCTGCCCGCCGACGATCGCGGTCGGCGGCACCTCGAGGTCGAGCAGATCGGTCGCCATCTCCTCCGCCGCGTGCTCGTCGTGGGCGCCGTGGCGCACGTACGCGGGCGGCACCGGCAGGCCGAGCCGGCTCATCTCCTCGAGGAAGCCGCGCTCCCGCTCCTGCGCGGTGAAGATCTCGGGCCGGTCGCCCAGGAACGCGATGCGGCGATGCCCGAAGGAGGCGAGGTGCCCCACTGCGCGGGCGATGCCGGCGGCATTGTCGGTGATCACCGCGTCCGCCGTGATCCCCGAGGGGACGCGGTCGACGAACACCGCAGGCGTGCCGCGGTCGACCTCGACGCCCAGGTAGGCCTGGCTGGGCGCGACCGTGGTCAGGATGAGCCCGTCGACGCGCCGCGAGACGAAGGCGTTCACCGAGGAGCGCTCACGGGCCGGGTCGTCATCGAGGCTCGAGGCGAAGACCGCGACCCCGCGCTCGTTCGCGAGATCCTCGACGGCACGGTGGAGAGCACCCGAGAAGGGGTTCGCCACGCTGCCCACCAGCAGTCCGAGCGTGTTGGTGCGCCCGTTGGAGCGGCGGAGGTTCCCGGCGTGCAGATCCGGCTGGTACTGCAGCTGCGAGGCGGCGGCCTGCACCCGCTCGATCGTGGCGGCCGACACGTTCGGCTCGCCGTTGATGACCCGGGAGACCGTCTTGATGCCCACTCCGGCCAGAGCGGCGACGTGCTTCATGGTCGGACGGCGGCCTGCACCGGCGCCGCTTCGATCTGACAACGATGTCACGGTCGGGTCTCGCTTTCTGGAGGATCGCTTGACCTTAGCGTCACCGAACCGATAGACCTACCTCTGACATCGTTGTCGGGAGGCTGCTCCCGCCTTATGAACAGGACTTTCAATGACGAACCGTTCCCCTCGCCTCACCCGGTACATCGGCCTCGGCTCCGTCGCGATCCTCGCGGCCCTGGGCATGACCGCCTGCTCCAGCTCCGGCCCCGGCTCGTCCGACGCCGGCTCCACCGCCGGCAGCGGAGACGGCGTCGGCGTCACCCTCATCGTCAAGACGACGACGAACCCCTTCTTCGTCGCGATGGAGGACGGCGCCAAGGAGGCGGCCACCTCCGCCGGCGTGAACCTCACGCTCGCCGCGGGCAAGGAGGACGGCGACGAGGACACCCAGATCCAGGCCATCGAGAACGCGATCTCGAAGGGCGACAAGGGCATCCTGATCACCCCGAACGGCCCCTCCGTCGTCGACGCCATCCAGAAGGCGCGCGACGCCGGTCTCTTCGTCATCGCCCTCGACACGGCGCCCGACCCCGCCGACGCCGTCGACATCACCTTCGCCACCGACAACTTCAAGGCCGGCGAGGCCATCGGCGAGTGGACCGCCGCGCAGCTCGACGGGAAGAAGGCGACCATCGCGATGCTCGACCTCTTCGACGACAAGGTCGTCTCGGTCGACTACAACCGCGACCAGGGCTTCCTCACCGGCATGGGGATCGACGTCGCCGACGACCAGACCAACGGCGACGAGGCGAAGACCGGCAGCTACAGCGGCGGCGACTACGAGATCGTCGGCAACGAGGCCACCCAGGGCGCCGAGGACGGCGGCCGCACCGCCATGGAGACGCTCCTGTCCAAGAACCCCGACGTGAACGTGGTCTACACGATCAACGAGCCCGCCGCCTACGGCGCCTACCAGGCCCTCCAGGCCGCGGGCAAGGAGAAGGACGTCCTGCTCGTCTCGATCGACGGCGGCTGCGCCGGCGTGAAGAACGTCAAGGAGGGTCTCATCGGCGCCACCGCGCAGCAGTACCCGGTGAAGATGGCCCAGCTCGGCGTCGAGGCGATCGCCCAGCTCGCCGAGGACGGCACCAAGCCCAGCACCAGCGAGGGCCTCGACTTCTTCGACACCGGCTCGCAGCTGGTGACCGACACCCCCGTCGACGGCCTCGACAGCATCACCTCCGACGACGCCGCCGGGATCTGCTGGGGCGAGTAGCCCACCGCGGGCGGGGCGCTCCGGCGCCCCGCCCTCCTCCTCCCGCTCCCAGCGACTCCAGAAAGGCCATCGTGGCTCAGAAGACCACCGACCCGAATCCGCCGACCTCCGCACTCGACCTCGCGAGCGAGTTCCTCGACCGCCGCACGCCGCTGGACCGCGTCCGCGGAGTCCTGCACCGCTATCCGGCCGTCAGCCCGGCGGTCGTCCTCGTCCTGGCCGTCATCGTCTTCGGGCTCCTGAACGACCGCTTCCTCGACCCGTCGAACCTCTCGCTCATCACGCAGCAGGTCGCGGTGGTCGGCACCCTCGCCGTCGCGCAGACGCTGATCATCCTCACCGCCGGCATCGACCTCTCGGTCGGCGCGGTCATGGTCCTCACCTCAATGGTCATCGCGCAGACCGCGACCGAGAACGGGCTCCCGGCGGTCGTCGCCCTGCTCCTGGGCCTGGTCGTCGGCCTCGCGGCGGGCGCCTTCAACGGCCTGCTCGTGACGAAGCTCCGGCTCCCCCCGTTCATCGTCACCCTCGGCACGCTCAACATCTTCGTCGCGCTCACGCTCCTCTACTCGAGCGGCTCGACGGTCCGCGGCACCGACATGCCGGCCCTGCTGCCCTCCACCGGCGGCACCTTCGACATCCTCGGCGTCCGCATCAGCTACGGCGTCCTGCTGATGCTCCTCGTCTACATCGTGATCGCGTTCATCCTCGGCAAGACCGCCTGGGGCCGCCACGTCTACGCGGTGGGCGACGACAAGGAGGCCGCCCGCCTGGCCGGCATCAGCGTGAACCGCGTCCTGATGAGCGTCTACCTCGCCGCCGGCGCAATCCTCGCCATCGGCGCGTGGATCCAGATCGGCCGCACCAACGCGGCGAGCCCGAACGCCGGAGCCGACCTCAACCTCGACTCGATCACCGCGGTCGTCATCGGCGGCACCAGCCTCTTCGGCGGGCGCGGCACGGTCTGGGGCACGCTCCTCGGCGCCCTCATCGTCGGCGTCTTCCGCAACGGGCTCTCGCTCGCCGGGCTCGACGTCCTCTACCAGACGCTCGCTGTCGGCGTCCTCATCATCGTCGCCGTCTCGGTCGACCAGTGGATCCGGAAGGTTCGCAAGTGACCCTCATCGACGCCGCGGGCACCGCTCCCGCCGCCGCCCGCACCCCCGTCCTGCAGGCCAAGCGCCTCGTCAAGACCTTCGGCCGCGTGGTCGGGCTCGACGGCGTGAGCCTCGAGCTCTACCCCGGCGAGGTCCTCGCCATCATCGGCGACAACGGCGCTGGGAAGTCGACGCTGATCAAGTGCCTCACCGGCGCCGAGATCCCCGACGAGGGCGAGATCCTCCTCGACGGGCAGCCGGTGACCTTCAAGCGCCCGCAGGACGCTCGCGGCGCCGGCATCGAGACGGTCTACCAGAACCTCGCCGTCTCCCCGGCGCTCGACGTCGCCTCGAACCTCTACCTCGGCCGCGAGAAGCGCAAGAAGGGGATCCTCGGCTCCGTCTTCCGGATGCTCGACACCGCCGGAATGCGCAAGGAGGCGCGCGCCGAGCTGACCGAGCTGGGCATCTCGACCCTCCAGGACGTCACGGTCCCGGTCGAGAACCTCTCCGGAGGTCAGCGCCAGGCCGTGGCCGTCGCCCGCGCCGCCGCGTTCGGCTCGAAGGTCGTCGTCCTCGACGAGCCGACCGCCGCCCTCGGAGTCCGCGAGTCGAACCAGGTGCTGCAGCTCGTGCGCAATCTGCGCGACCGCGGCATCCCGGTCATCCTGATCAGCCACAACATGCCGCACGTGTTCGACGTGGCCGACCGGATCCACATCCAGCGCCTCGGCAAGAAGGCCGCGACGATCACCCCGCAGTCGCACTCGATGACCGACGCGGTCGCGATCATGACCGGGGCGGCGACGGCATGAGCGCCCGCATCCTCTACGCCGAGTTCACCGCGAAGCCCGGTCACGAGGAGACGGTCGCCGCCATGATCGCCGACCTCGCCGTCCTGGTCCGCCGGGAGCCGGGCAATGTCGAGTTCACGCCCTACCGGCGGGAGGACGATCCGGCCCGGTTCTTCGTCTACGAGGTCTACCGCGACGAGGACGCCTTCCAGGCGCACATCTCGGCCGACTACGGAGCCGAGTTCAACAGGGAGCTGGGCCCGCTGATCGTCGAGCCGCACTCGCAGCTCACCTGGCTCGTCGCGGTCTGATCCGACGCAGAAGCGCACCGTCTCTCCGGGGGCGGTGCGCTTCCGCGTCCGCGGCCTCCCAGCCGCCCTCGAGGACCGGGAGCAGCAGCTCGCTGCGCGCGCCGGGGCCGGAGAGCACCGTGCGGCTCCCGCTGTCGGCGGCGAGCGCGGGATGGACGGGATGACCCGAACCGGTGATCTGAAGACGAAGCCGGTGGCCGCGCCGGACCGTGTGCGCGAGGGGCGACAGCGGGATGCTCAGCGTCCGCTCCCCGCCGGCTCCGGTCGGACGCAGGTAGCCGTCGCAGAGGTTGCGCGAGACGCCGAGCCGGTCGACGTCGCAGAGGCGCACGGACCACTCCTCCGGACCGTCGGCGAGCACGCGGAGGGTCACGGAGGGCGCTCCGGCGAGGACGACCGCTCGCCGGAGCGGGAGCGTCGAGAAGACGGCGACGTCGGCCCGCCGCTCGCGGGTGCGCTGACCGCGGCGGCCGGCGAAGTCGGGGGTGAGCGTCCGGCCGCCGGCGGGAGGCGGAGGGTCGAGCGGATCGACGCGCCACTGCACTCGAGTGCTCCCCGTCGGCCGCGCGGTCAGGCGGCCGCCGCCGTCGAGGGCGAGGGCGCGCTGCCGGGTGGCGGGCGGCCAGCTCGCGAGGTCCGCCCAGCGCCTCGCGCCCCGGTCGTGCACGGTCACCGGCGACGACGCCGGGGCCGCCTCCGGGCCGAGGAGGCGCATCGACTCCCGGAGCAGCGCGGCGAGGACGCCGGGCGAGCCGTGCGTCCACGACCCGATCACGAGCCGCGTCGGCCGGTCGGCCGCCACCAGCGCGCGGTGGTCCTCGAGCAGCCCGAGCAGGAACGGGTCGTACCAGCCCCCGATCAGCACGGAGGGAGCGAGCGCGCCCAGACCCGGCCGGTGGTCGACGGGCTCCCACCACGGGTCGCCGGGCGCGTCGTGCTCCACCCAGTCCTGGTACGGCGGGTAGTGGTGACCGAGGAGGAGGCGGTCGGCGTCCTCCGCGCGTGCCAGGAGCGCCCGCGGCATGCGCCGGCGGATCGCGAGGCGCGCGAGCGTGCGGCGCAGCAGCGGCTGCTCCTGCGTGAGCAGGCCGGCGCTCCAGATGAGCCCCGTCTCGAGCGCGAACACCTCGGAGGGGTGGATGACCGTGGAGCGGAAGTCGGCGGCCGTCACCGCCAGCACCAGGGCGTCGGCCTCGGCGGCGACGGCGTGGGCGGTGTGCCCGAGGTAGCTCGCGCCGATCAGGGCGACGGGCCTCGTCGCCCAGCCGCGCGCCCGCAGAATGCCGAGGGTGTCGGCGCCGTCGGCCGCCTCGTCGCGGAAGGGGACGAAGCGGCCGCCCGAGCCGAAGGTGCCGCGACAGTTCTGCACCACCACCGGGTGGCCCCTCCGCGCCAGGAGCTCGGCGATCGCGTCGAGCCCGCGCCGGTCGTACGGGGTCCGCACGAGCACGGCGGCCCGCGACGCCTCCCCGCCGGGCGCCGGCGTCCACACGTCCGCGAGCAGCTCGACCCCGTCGCGCATCTGGAGGCGGACGCCGCGCGCGACCTCCGCCCGCCCGGTCGCGGCCGGCAGCCGCAGCACCGCGGCCAGGATCCGCGCCCGCATCGTCATCGCCGCATTCTCCTCGCCCGTCCCGCGCGCGTCACCCCTTCACCGCTCCCGCGGCGAACGCGTCGATCAGCCGGCCGCGGAGGATCGCGTAGAGCACGAAGACCGGCACCACGCTGATCAGGACGCCCGCCGCGAGGCGTGCCAGGTCGACGTCCGCCCCCTGGAACGCGCCCTCGCTGCGCAGCAGCGGCAGAGCGACCTGCACCGTGTAGGAGGCGTTCGTGGTGATCACCTGGGCGAAGATGTACTCGTTCCACGCGGCTAGGAAGCACAGGATCCCCACCGTCGTGAGGCCCGGCGCGACGATCGGCATCAGGACGTGCCGGAGCCGCTGCACCAGCCCCGCTCCGTCCAGCTCGGCCGACTCCTCGATCTCCTTCGGGACGGCGGTGAAGAAGGGGATCAGCAGGAGCACCGCGAGCGGCACGTTCATCGCGGCGTAGAACAGCACCAGGAACACCAGCGGCACGGCGATCAGCCCGGTGCGGACGGCCAGCAGGTACGTCGGCACGAGCACGGCGAACTGCGGGATGAGGAACGCCAGCCCGAACGCCAGCTGCGCTCCGGCCGAGAACCGCGTCGCGCGGCGGGCGATGCCGTGGGCGGCCGGCGCGGCGAGGAGGATCGTCAGCAGCACCGCGCCGATCGTCACTGCGAGCGAGTTCCCCGAGGCGGCGAACAGCTGCACGGCGGCGTCCGCGTCGAGGAACTTCTCGAGCGAGAAGCCGCCGGGGAGCCCGAGCGGGTCGAGCGCGATGCTGCTCGTGGTCTTGAAGGCGCTGACCAGCAGGTAGTAGAGCGGGACGAGGATGAGCGCGGCGTAGACGAGGACCGGGAGGTAGGCGGCGGTCCAGCCGAGAGCGCTGCGGAGGCGTGAGGTGCGCACGGGGTCACTCCTTGGTGCGGAAGGCGAAGCGGATGATGCCCATCCCGAGGAGGCCGACCAGCAGGCCCACGACGCCGATCGCCTGGCTGTAGCCGATCCGGCCGGAGACGAAGGCCTGGTCGTAGAGGTAGAAGGCGAGGGTCATCGTGCTCGAGCCCGGTCCGCCGTTGGTGAGGAGCAGCACGGTGCCCGCGGAGCCGAGGAAGAGCCACAGGAACTGCAGCATCGTCATCAGGCCGACGAAGTCCTTCGACATCGGCAGCGCGATCGAGAGGATCTCGCGACCGACGCCGGCCCCGTCGAGGCGGGCCGCCTCGTAGACCTCGTCGGGGATCCGTCCGAGGGCGGCCGAGAAGATCACGGCGGTCGCGCCGATGCCGGCCCACGCCTCCGTGCCGATCACGGCCCAGAGCGCGGTGGACGGATCGGCCAGCCAGAGCCGCTGGAGATCGCCCAGGCCGACCGCGGAGAGGACGCTGTTGATCGCCCCTCGGGGCTGGTAGAGGCCGGTGAACATCATCGCCCGGGCCGACGCAGAGACGATCCACGGCGTGAAGAAGACGATGGAGAGGATCGCGTGACCCGGCGGTCGGCGGCTGAGGAAGAACCCGAGGAGGAACCCGAGCGGGATGATCAGCAGGAGCCCGACGCCGACGTAGAGGACGGTGTTGACCACGGCGACCCGCAGGATGCTGTCCTGGAAGAGGTCGGCGTAGTTCGAGAAGCCGCTGTACACCGGAGTGGCGACCAGGCTGTTCCAGGTGAAGAAGCTGAGCACGATCATCGCGACCAGCGGGACCACCATGAACGCGCCGTACCAGGCCAGCGCCGGCGAGACCTCGAGCACCTGGCCGAGGCCGCCGCGCCGCGGGCTGCGCACCCGCGGCACGGCGGCGACCGCTACTGCGCCTGCCACGCCTGCTCCAGGGTCTGCGTGAGCTGCTCGGCGCTGGTGCCGGCCACGAAGGCCTGCGTGCTCGCGCGGAAGAAGGCGGAGGTGACGGTCGGGGAGAGCAGGTTGTAGGTCGGCTGGTAGACGGTGGTGGTCGAGGGCAGCTCCTTCTGCGAGGCCACGTTGAGCGGCGGCAGGGCCGACTCGTCCAGGGTCAGGTAGCCGTCGCGGGCCGGGGAGACGAAGCCGATGTCCACGAATTGCGCGAGGTTCTCCGGCTGGTAGAGAAAGGAGATGTACTTCTGGACGGCGTCGATCTTCTTCTGGCCGTTGGGGCTGACCCAGACGCCGGTCGACTGCCCGGCGAAGCTGACGGGCTTCGAGATCGGGCTGCCGTCGGCGAGCGGGAACCCGCCGAGCCGGATGTCGGCGTCGGGGAACGAGCTCTGCGCGTTGCTGTAGCCCCAGCTCCCGTCGAAGAGCATCGCCGCCTGGCCCGCGCCGAAGGACGCGGTCTGGTCGGGGTACTTCAGCCCGGCGGAGTCGTCGGCGAAGACGCCCGCGTCGCGCAGCTCGATGAGCCCGTTCACGATCTTCTGACCCGCTTCTCCGGACCAGTCGCCGCTCTCGTAGAGCGCGGTCACGTCCTCCTCGCTGAGGAGCGAGAGGGCCACCAGCGTCACGACGGCGGGTGCCGGGTAGTCGGCGGCACCGACCACGAACGGCTGGACGCCGCTGGCGCGGAGGGCCTTCGAGTCGGCGATCAGCTCGTCCCAGGTGGTGGGCGGGCTGTCGATCCCGGCCTTCTCGAAGAGGTCCATGTTGTACCACATGGGCCAGTTGTAGCCCTCGAGCGGGAAGGCCTGCACCTGGCCGTCCTTGTTCGTCCAGGAGCCGAGGGCGCTGTCCGAGAAGACGTCGCCGAGGCCCCAGTCGTCGATGTACGAGGTGACGTCGACCGTGGCGCCGTTCTGCAGCCAGGTGGTGGGGTCGCCGACCAGGTTCGTCATGACCAGGTCCTGCTCGGTGCCGGCGACGACGCTCTTGCCGTAGGTGGTCGGCAGGTCGGTCTGGACGACGAACTCGTTCGTCACCGCGATGCCGGACTCGGCCTCGAACTTCTCAGCCATCGACGCGAGCCACCGCCCGCTCGGGCTGTCGGCCGTGTAGAGGCTGAGGGTGGAGATGCTGTCGGCGTCGGCGGCACTCGAGCCGGTGCCGCCGTTCGTCGAGCAGGCGGTGGTGCCGAGGGCGAGGCCGGTGACGGCGATCACGGCGAGGATCGCGCGGCGGGCGGGGCGGCGGCGCGGCTGGTGGGGGGTCATGGCGGGAGGTGCCTTTCTCATCATCGAGGGCGGTGCGGGGAGTGCGGAGACGGTGCTCAGGAGGCGGGGAGCGGTCCGAAGGGGAGGATCGCGGCGCCGAAGGGGCGGAGGAGGAGGGGCCGGCGGTCGGCGCCGACGCGCACGACCACGTCGCGCTCCTCCTCCGATTCGCTGACGACGACGGCGAACCGGACGCCGTCCTCGCGCAGGAGCAGGTCGGCGTAGACGTCGGGGGCGGAGACGGCGGCCTCCCCGCGGGCGTCGGCGATCTCGGCGAGCGCGTCGTAGAGGCGGACGAGGTCGCCGCGGTCGACGAAGGGGGTGCGCGCCGCGAACAGCTCGAGCGGATAGGTGCAGAGCACCAGCCTCCCCTCGCCGACCTCCCGGAGGACGATCGCCGGGCGGCCCTCGCCGTCGCGGGCGACGACGCGGTCGTCGTCGGCCGTGATCGGGAGCCGGGCCCGGGCGACGCTCGAGCCGCCGACCGGGAGGACGAGCTCCTCCCCGGCCCGGATCGAGCCGAAGTCCCGCTCGAACGTGAAGGAGACGGAGTCTCCGGCGACCGGCTCGGCGAGCCCGTAGCGCGCCGCGTGGCGGACGCCGAAGGTCGCGTCGACGCCCGGCCACCACCAGCCGCGCTGGTTCAGGGTGTCCCCGGAGCAGAAGGTGACCCACACGGTGGAGCCGGCGCGGGCCGCCGCCTCGAGCGCGCGGGCTCCGGGCGTGGTGATCGCCTTCGCCGAGGGCACGAGCAGCAGCGGCAGCGCGGGGAGGTCGGCGGCGTCGCGGACGATCGCCGGCGCGAGGTCGGCGAGCCGCGCCGCGATGTACCCCTCGATGATCGCGTCGCGCATCGCGGGCGCCTCCTCCGGCCCCCAGAACGGGTAGCCGCCGTCGAGGTAGGCGCTGACGACCAGGCCGGTCCGGGAGTCGGCGCGGCGGCAGTGGTCCAGTCCGTGCTCGCGCACGGTCGCGGCGAAGGAGGCGAGCTCGCCGAACGCGGGCTTGGGAGTGCCGTCGACCGTGGTCAGCCCGAAGTGCAGCTCGAAGGGGCGGTGCGTGTAGGGGGCCTGGTCGTCGAGGTCGAAGTCGGTGTTGTTCCAGCCGAGCCAGCCGGTGGCGCCCGCGGCGAGCGTGGAGTGGAGCACCTGGCGGTAGTAGTCGGCCGCGTTCGCGTCGGCCGAGAACTCGGTGGTCACGCCGAACTCCTCCAGCAGCACGGGCTTGCCGAACGGCGCGCACAGCTCGGCGTTGACGGCGGGGATGAGGTTCTGCCGGACCGGGTCGTCACTCATGTGGTACGAGTGCGGGCCCAGCCAGTCGGACAGCGGCGCCGACCAGCTCAGCCGGAAGCCGTTGTCCTGGCCCATGACCTCGGCGCCCCACGCGCCGTCGCCCAGGGAGACGGGCTGGTGCCCGCCGGCGGCGCGCACGGCGGCGACCATCAGCTCCGCCCAGGTCCGGACGGCGCCCTGGTCGACCTGCTCGGCGGGGCTCATCAGCCCGCCGCCGCCGCCGTAGAGGGGCATCTCGTTCGAGATCAGCCAGCCGGCGACCGCGGGGTGCTCGGCGAAGCGGCGCGTCATCTCCTGGATGAACCAGGCCTGGCGGCCCACCATCCAGACGTCCTGGTACAGGTCGCGCCCGTTGCGCCAGGCCGGGTCCCAGTTCTCGCCGGACATGTGGCCGACGAGGAAGGTGGGGATGGTCCGAAGCCCTGCTGCAAGGTGCAGGTCGAGGAAGGTCGCGAAGGAGTCGCACAGGTCCTCGTCGATGCGGTACGGCTCCGGGTGGAAGTCGGGCCAGAAGAAGAACGAGCGCGTCATCGTCAGCGAGTGGTCGGCGACCGTCTGCAGCTCCTCGGCCACGAGCTCCGGATCGAAGGAGCGCCACATCAGGGGTCCGCCCGCGCGGGACCAGAAGTTGACCCCGATCCAGGTGTCGGCCAGGGCCGTCATCGGTCGGTGCTGGGGGGTGAGGGCCATGGCGATCCAATCCGCGTCATCGTCGAACAGCGAGAAGCTAACCCACAAAACAGCTCACGTGCAACATTTTGGCCGAAATGCGTATGCTGACCTCGTGGCGAGCACCGGAGCGCGCGGGCCCTACGCGAAGTCCGCGGCCCAGCGCGCGAACATCCTCAGCGCCGCGCGACGCGTCTTCGCGCAGCTCGGCTTCAGCGGCGCCTCCATGCGGGGCATCGCGGAGGAGGCCGGGATTACCTTCACGGGGCTGCGGCACCACTTCGCCACGAAGGACGAGCTCCTGATCGCCGTGCTGGAGCAGCGCGACCGGGAGCACGCGGACCAGCACGCGCACACCCGCGGCGACGAGCTGCTCGACTCCCTCCGCTCCCTCTTCGACCAGGTGCTCGAGGAGCCGTCGATCACCGAGGTGTTCACGACCGTCTCCGGCGAGGCCGTCGCGCGCGACCACCCGGCCCACGCCTTCTTCCTCGAGCGCTACGCGCGGGTGCGCGGGATGTACAGCGAGGAGCTCGAGCAGGCGGCCGGCTCCGGGGACGGGGCGAGCCTCCCGCCCCACCACGCCGCCGCGCTCCTCGTGGCCGTGATGGACGGACTGCAGCTGCAGTGGCTCCTCGACGACTCGGTCGACGCGCACGGCGCCTTCGCCGCGTTCCTCGGGATCCTCCGGGAGGACGCTCCCGGAGAGCGCGACGGCGGGAAGGACGACCGGGCCCGCCCGTAAGCTCCATGGCGGTGGCCGCGGCCGCCGGAGCCGAGGGAGGTCGCAGCGTGGAGGTCGTCCTCGGAGTCGACATCGGCACCTCGAGCAGCAAGGCGGTCCTGGTCGACGCGCACGGCGCCGTCGTCGCGGAGGCGTCCCGCGCCCACTCCGTCGACCGGCCCGGCCGCGGGCTCGTCGAGATGGACTCCGACGTCTGGTGGGACGAGTTCCGCGGGCTGGCCGCCGAGCTCAGGGCCGCCGCGCCGGGGTCCGACGTGGTCGCCGTCGGCGTCAGCGGGATGGGGCCGTGCGTCCTGCTGACCGGCGCCGACGGCCGGCCGCTGCGCCCCGCGATCCTCTACGGCGTGGACACCCGCGCGGTCGGCCTGATCGATGAGGTGCACGCGCTGCTGGGCGGCGAGAGCGCCATGCGGGCGCGGACCGGCTCGGGGCTCTCGGCGCAGGCCGCCGGGCTCAAGCTCGCGTGGGCCGCGCGCTCGGAGCCGGAGCTCTGGGCGCGCGCCGCGCGCTTCACCATGCCCTCCTCGCGGATCGTCGAGCTGCTGACCGGCGAGTACGTCCTCGACCACCACTCCGCCAGCCAGTGCACGCCGCTCTACGACGTGACGGCGGAGGCCTGGATCCCGGAGTGGGCCGAGCTGCTCGCGCCCGGGCTCGCGCTGCCGAGGCTCGGCTGGCCCGGCGACACCGCGGGCCGCGTGACCCCGCGGGCCGCCGCGGAGACCGGGCTGCCCGAGGGCGTCCCGGTCGTCTTCGGGAGCATCGACGCGTGGTCGGAGTCGCTGAGCGCGGGGAAGCGGCGCCCCGGCCGGGTGTTCCTGCAGTACGGGACGACGATGTTCCTGGTCGCGCCGATGGCCGAGCCCGCTCCGCTCGACGGTCTGTGGACGACCGTCGGCGCCGGGCCCGGCGAGCCGACCGCCGCCGGGGGCACGGCCACCTCCGGCGCCGTCACCGACTGGGTGCGCCGGCTCACCGGCGCCGACCGGGCCGAGCTCCTCGACGAGGCCGAGCGCTCCGGGACCGGGGCGAACGGGCTGCTCGCGCTCCCCTACTTCGCGGGCGAGCGCTCCCCGATCGCCGATCCCGAGGCGCGCGGCGTGATCATCGGGCTCTCGCTCTCGCACACCCGCGGCGACCTCTACCGCGCCGTCCTCGAGTCGACGGCCTACGCCGTGCGGCACCACCTCGAGGTGCTGACCGGGCACGGCGTCCCGGTCGAGAGCCTCGTGGGGGCGGGCGGAGGAGCGTCCACGCCGCTCTGGCCGCAGATCGTCAGCGACGTCTGCGGCCTCGAGCAGGTGATCCCGACGGTGTCGATCGGAGCCTCCTACGGCTCGGCCGTACTCGCCGCGGGGCTCGTGACCGAGGTCGACATCGACGCGTGGAACCCGCCGGCGGCGAGGCTCCGTCCGGATCCGGCGACCGCCGCGTTCCACGACGAGGCCTACTCCGACTACCGCCGGCTCTACCGCGAGACCCGGGACACCGTGCACCGCCTCGGACGGCGCGGCCGGGACTGATCCCGCCCGCGGGCCCTCCCCGCCCTCAGGCGTCCACCCCGACCGGCGCGCTGCCGTCGTACCCGCAGATCGCCGCGACCTTGCCCGCCGACGCGCTCGACGGATCGAACTCGTAGCCCAGCCACTCGCGGACCATCCGCCGGGCGACCTCGAGTCCGATCACCCGCTGCCCCATGCACAGCACCTGCGCGTCGTTGGAGAGCACCGAGCGCTCCACCGAGAAGGAGTCGTGCGCGGTGACCGCGCGGATCCCCGGCACCTTGTTGGCCGCGATCGCGACTCCGAGCCCCGTGCCGCAGATCAGCAGCGCGCGGTCGGCGGCGCCGTCGGCGACCATCCGGGCGGCCGTGACCGCGATGTCGGGGTAGTCGGTATGGGTCGCGGCGTCCACGCCGACGTCGGTCACCAGCGACACGCGGTCGTCGGCCAGCAGATCCGCTTTCAGCGCCTCCTTGTAGTCGAAGCCCGCGTCGTCCGATCCGACGACGATCCGGTAGGTGCGGCTCATGCCGGTACTCCTCTGCTCGCGGACGCGCGCGCGCCGAGGACGTCCCCGACCGTGGTCAGGATCATCCCCATCGACGTCGCTCCGGCGTCCGGTGTGCCCAGGCTCTTCTCGGCCAGGGGTCGTGCGCGGCCGACCTTCGGCCGCAGGTCCGCCGTCGCCGCGGCGCGGGCGACGGCGGTCCCGGCCGCCTCCCGCCACGCCTCGACGAGCGGGGAGCCCGAGTGAACGCGCTCCCGCAGGGTGCGGGCGAACGGGAGGAGGGCGTCGAGCATGGTCTTGTCCCCCTCGCTCGCGCGCCCCAGGTCGACGATCGACTCCGCGAAGGCGTCGACGCCGTCGACGACGGCGGCGGGCGGGTACTCCTCACGGGAGTCCGTCAGCGAGGCGGCGAGCGCCTCGAGCGCCGCCCCCCACAGCACGCCGGACGTGCCGCCGGCCTGCTCCGCCCAGGCCTGGCCGGCGCGCGAGAGGAGCCAGGCTCCGCCCGCACCCCCGTCGATCCGGTCGAGGCGCCGGGTCGCGGCTCCGATGCCCTTGAGCATCCCGCGGCCGTGGTCGCCGTCTCCCGCGACCGCGTCGATCCGGCCGAGCGTCTCCTCCTCGCGCCGCAGCAGCTCGTGGACGGCGGCGAGCGCCTCGCGCACCGTTGCGGCCAGGGCGACGGCGGCGGCGGTCGCCGGCGGGGCGGACTCCTCCGCTCCGGCCTCGGCGTCGGCGCCGCTCGCGGGGACGAGGAGGGCGGCGACGGGAGCCGCGACGCGGCGGTACGCCGGCGTGTACGCGTCGGCGCGCCAGAAGCGCTCCAGCTCGTCGTCGAGCCACTGCAGGGTCAGCGAGACGCCGCCCATGTCGAGGCTCGTGACGAGCTCGCCGACCTCGGGCTCGACGGTCTGCACGCCGGCCTCCTCGAGGCGCCGCGCGATGTGGCGCCAGAGCAGGAACAGCTCCTCGTACTTCGTGGTGCCGAGCCCGTTCAGGATCGGAGCGACGCGGGTCGCGCCTCCCTCCGGCCGGTCGGCGAGCAGCCGGTCGACGAAGAGGTCGGCCAGATCGGCGGCGCGCAGCAGCTCGACGTCGCGGATGCCCGGCTCGCCGTGGATGCCGAGTCCCAGGCCGAGGTGCCCCTCCGGCACGCTGAACAGCGGCTCGGCGGCACCGGGCATCGTGCAGCCCGAGAACGCGACGCCGAGTGTGCGGGTGGCGGCGTTGCAGGCGTTCCCCACCCGCTCGACCTCGTCGAGGGTCAGACCCTCCGCGGCCGCGGCTCCCATCGCCTTGAACACCGAGAAGTCGCCCGCGATGCCGCGGCGCCTCTCGATCTCCTCGGCTGACGCGATGTCGTCGGTGACCACGACGATCCGGGTGTCGACGCCCTCCTTGCGCAGGCGCTCGGCCGCGATGCCGAAGTTCATGATGTCGCCGGCGTAGTTGCCGAAGCTGAACACCACGCCCCGGCCCTGGTCGGCCGCCTTCGCGACGGAGTACGCCTGCGCCGCGGAGGGCGAGGTGAAGATGTTGCCCACCACGGCGCCCGTCGCCAGGCCCGGGCCGACGGTGCCGCAGAAGGCGGGGTAGTGGCCGGAACCGCCGCCGATCACGACCGCCACCTGGGGCGCGGCGCCCTCGGTGCGGTGCGTGACGACGCCTCCCGGCACTCCTCGGAGTCGGTCGGCGTAGAGGGCGAGGAAGCCGGCGAGCTGGTCCTCGGCGAACTCGTCGGGATCGTCGTAGATCGTCGTCATGCGGGTCAGCTCCGCGCATCCGCCGCGACGACCGCCTCGGTCAGCGACGGCACGATGGAGACCTTGACCGACCCTCCCGCGCTGTCGGCGACGAGGTCGAGCGCCTCCTGGAACTGCTCCAGCGGGAACTGGTGCGTGCAGATCTCGTCCATCGGCAGGACGCCGCTCTCGAGCAGCTTGATCGCGGCGGGCCAGCAGTTCGGGCCGAGGTGGGCGCCGAGGACGTTGAGCTCCTTGTCGTCGCTGATGATCGACCAGTCGACGGAGGCGTTGGAGCCGAAGACCGAGTACTCGACGTAGGTGCCGAGCTTGCGCAGGAGGTTGAGGCCCTGCGAGACGGCCGACGGGTGCCCGGTCGCCTCGATGTAGACGTCGGCGCCGTAGCCGCCGGTGAGCTCCTTGACGACGGCGACCGCGTCCTGCTTCGTGATGTTGATCACGATGTCGGCGCCCGCCTTGGTGGCGAGGGCCAGCTTGTCGTCGCTCATGTCCAGGGCGATGACGAGCTTCGGGTTCTTCTGGCGGGTGCCCGCGATCGCGCCGAGGCCGATCGGGCCGGCGCCGGCGATGACGACGACGTCGTCGAACGTGATGCCGCCGCGCTCGACCGCGTGCATCGCGCAGGACAGGGGCTCGCAGAACGCGGCGACCTGCGGGGCGAGGTCGCGGCTGACCGGGTGGGTGAGCGCGCGGGTCGGGACCCGCACGTACTCGGCCATCGCGCCGTCGAAGCCCTTGAAGCCGAACATGTCGTGCGGTCCGCACATCCAGTAGGCGCCCATCAGGCAGTAGCGGCACTCCCAGCAGGGGACGATCTGCTCGCAGGCGATGCGGTCGCCGAGCGCGACGCCGCGCTTGGCGAGTGCCGCGTCGTCGCCGGCGACGACCGTGCCGACGAACTCGTGTCCGGCGATCCGGTCGCGCTCGGCCCAGGCGGGGCGGTTCTCGTCGCCCCAGAACTTGGCGGCGCCGTGGTAGCACTTCAGGTCGCTCGCGCAGACGCCGACGGCGTCGACGCGCAGCAGGAGCTCGCCCTCGGCGGGGACCGGCACGGGCACGGTCTCGAGGCGGTAGTCCTCCGGGCCGTGGACGACGACGGCGCGCATGGTGTCGGGCACGTCGGAGCCGGTGTCTCCCAGCGTCTGCGGGGAAGGGGTCGTGGTGGTCATGGGGGAGCCTCCGTCGGTTCGCGGGGCCGCTTCGTCGCGGCCTTCCAGAACCTACGCGATCCGGAACAGTTGTCAAGAACAGAATTTCTGTTCCTGGATCCGGCCTGCGGATCGAGGAGCAATCCGGTCTCGGACCTTGCGGAAATTGTGTGGTGAACATAATTTCTCCTTCGGAGGCCGACGCGCTCGGTCTCCCGCAGCGACGGAGCCGCCCCCCGGACGTCGTCGCTGAAGCACTCCCCGACCAGTGAATGGACCTCCGCGATGATGCGTGCACTCCCTCCCGCCCCGAGCCGGCTCCCGATCGGCGGGCGCTCGCCGATCACGGCGGTGCGGCGATGAGCGCCGTCCCGGCCCGGGGCGCGCGCCGCCTCCCGCGCCGCACGCTGATCCTCGGCGGCGTCGTCGTCGTGGCGATCGCCGCGATGGCGTTCAGCACCAAGGTCGTCGGTGCCGACTCGGACCTCGGCGCCGGCCCGGCCGCCTTCTCCGCCGAGGCGTGGGCCGCCGAGAACTTCCCGGTCGTCCAGGAGGGCATCGCCGAGCGCGCGGTCGACGCCCCCACCCTCGCCGCGGCGATCGCGGCCGACAGCACCGCCGCCGCCGCGCAGTACGGAGTCCCGGGCGGCACCGGCCCCGAGTTCTCGACCACCTTCACCGGCACGGTCGGCGCAGGACAGAACGGCATCTACCCCGTCACCGTCGAGGGCGTCCCCGCCGACGTGCTCATCCGCGTGCAGACCGGCCCGGCGATCAACGGCACCGACCTCCGCGACGCGACCGGCACCATCGAGTTCGGCCAGTTCACCAACCAGATCGCCTACCAGGACGCGGCGAGCGCCCTCAACGAGCAGCTGAAGACCACGGTCCTCGGCCCGGTGGACACGACCGCGCTCGAGGGCAGGACGATCCAGGTGACCGGAGCCTTCCAGCTGATCAACCCCGCCGGGTGGCTCGTCACACCGTCCGAGCTGGTGGTCCAGTGAGCGCGCCGGCCCCCGTCCCCGGCATCGGCGAGGTCGTGCTCGAGGCCGTCGACGTGGTCAAGACCTACGGAGCCACCCGCGCGCTCAAGGGCGTCGGCTTCTCCGTCCACCGCGGCCAGGTCACGACCCTCTTCGGCGAGAACGGCGCCGGGAAGTCGACGCTGATGAAGATCCTGTCCGGAGTCGAGCAGCCCACCTCGGGCGGGATCGTCCTGAACGGCGTCCCGGTCGCCTTCGAGGACACGGTCGACGCCCGCGAGCACGGCGTCTCGATCATCCACCAGGAGCTGAGCCTCGCCCCCAACCTCTCGGTGCGCGACAACATCTTCCTCGGCCGCGAGATCACCGGCCCCTCCGGCGTCGACTACGCCGAGGAGGCCCGCCGTGCCCGCGCCGTCCTCGACGAGCTGGGCGAGGACATCGACCCGCTGACGCTCGTCTCGGACCTCCGCCTGGGCCAGCAGCAGCTGATCGAGATCGCCCGAGCCCTCTCGGTCGACGCGCGGATCCTGATCATGGACGAGCCGACCAGCGCTCTCAGCGCCGCCGAGGTGGAGGTGCTCTTCACCGTCATCCACGACCTCACCGCCCGGGGCGTCTCGATCGTCTACATCTCGCACCACCTCGAGGAGGCGCTCGAGATCACCGACCACGCCGTCGTCCTCCGCGACGGCTCGGTCACCGCGACCGCGCCGGCCGCCGACATCGACCTCGCCTGGGTCGTGCGGGCGATGGTCGGCGAGGGCTTCGACCTCGGCTCCCCGCCCACCGGCTACGCGTTCGGCGACGTCGCCCTCTCGGTGCGCGGCGTGAGCGTCGCCGACCCGTCCGTCCCCGGCCGCGACGTGGTCGACCGGATCGACCTCGACGTCCGCAAGGGCGAGATCGTCTGCCTCTACGGACTGATGGGGGCGGGGCGCACCGAGCTGCTCGAGGCCGTCGCCGGCCGCACCGCCGTGACGGCCGGCACCGTCTCCAAGGACGGCCGGGACCTCGCCGGGATGTCGATCGCGCAGCGCATCGACGCGGGCCTGGGCCTCGTGCCCGAGGACCGCCAGCGCGACGGCCTGGTGCAGACCATGACCGTCGGGCGGAACCTCTCGCTGGCGAGCATCGGCTCCTTCGTGAGGGGCCTCTTCCTCTCCCCCCGCCGCGAGGCGGACCTCGTCGCCGACTCCATCCGGACGGTGCACGTGAAGACCGCGGGCGGCGAGGCGATGATCGGCTCCCTCTCCGGAGGCAACCAGCAGAAGGTCGTCATCGGCAAGATGCTCGCCACCCGCCCCGACGTCATCCTCCTCGACGAGCCCAGCCGCGGCATCGACATCGGCGCCAAGGCCGAGGTCTTCAAGCTCCTCGCCGAGCGCGCCCGCGAGGGCCTCGCCGTCGTCTACACCACCTCCGAGGTGGGCGAGTGCCTGAGCATCGCCCACCGGATCGTCGTGATGAGCCGCGGCCGGATCTCGGCCGAGTTCGGCTCGGACGTCTCCAAAGAAGACATCATGGCCGCCTCCGGTGAGGCCGTGATCTCGTGACCACTACCGAACGGAAGCCCTCAATGACCTCCACCGCGACCGGGCAGCGACGCCCCGCGCTCTTCAAGGACGGGTTCGACCTCGGACGACTGCTGCTGCAGGGGCGCGCGTTCTTCGCCCTGATCGCGATCATCGTCGTGTTCTCGATCCTCTCGCCGAACTACTTCACGGTCGGCAACCTCCTCACGATGTCCTCGCACGTCGCGGTCTACGCGATCCTCGCTATCGGGATGCTCCTCGTCATCCTCAACGGCGGCATCGACCTCTCGGTCGGCTCCACCCTGGGCTTCTCGGGCGTGATCGCCGGATTCCTGATGCAGGGGGTGCAGATCGGCGGAGTGACGCTCTACCCCGCTCTCTGGGTGGTCGTCGTGCTCTCCTGCGGAGCCGGAGCGCTGATCGGCCTGGTCAACGGCGTCCTCGTGGCGCGGTTCAAGGTCGCGCCGTTCGTCGCCACCCTCGGCATGCTCTACGTCGTCCGCGGCGTGGGCCTGCTGATGACCGACGGGCTCACCTACAACGATCTGGCGGGGCAGCCCGAGCTCGGCAACACCGGATTCGACTGGCTGGGCTTCAACCGCCTGCTCGGCCTGCCGATCGGCGTCGTGATCATGATCGTCGTCGCGGTCGTCGTCAGCCTGCTCCTGAACCGCACGGTGTTCGGCCGCTGGCTCTACGCCTCGGGCGGCAACGAGCGCGCCTCCGAGCTCTCGGGCGTCCCGGTGAAGCGGGTGAAGGTCCGCGTCTACGTGCTGTCGGGCCTGTTCGCCTCGATCGCCGGGCTCATCCTCTCCTCCGAGCTCACCAGCGCCAGCCCCACCGCCGGCAGCTCGTACGAGCTCACCGCGATCGCCGCCGTCGTGATCGGCGGCGCCGCGCTCACCGGAGGAGTCGGCACGGTCCGCGGCACGCTGCTCGGCGCGTTCGTCATCGGCTTCCTCTCCGACGGCCTCGTGATCATCGGCGTCTCGTCGTACTGGCAGACCGTCTTCACCGGCGCGGTGATCGTCTTCGCCGTCCTGCTGAACGCGGTGCAGTACCGCGGGAGGCCCCGGCGCGGCGGGGCCGGCTCCGGCCCGCGGCCCGCCTCCGACTCGGGCGCACCCCTGCCCGTCCCCCAGACATCGGGCACCCCGGCCGCCTAGGCCGATCCGCCCGAGAAGACCTCGATCGGCCACCGCCGATCGGACCACAGTGAAAGGAACAACAATGAACCGCAAGCTGGCAACGGTGCTCGCCGCGGGCGCGGGGCTCACCCTCGTCCTCTCCGGATGCTCCTCCGACTCGGGCGCCTCCTCCTCCGGGTCCTCCGCGGGCACGGGCTCCTCGGAGGGCGGGCTGATCTCGATCATCGTCAACGACCCCGCCAACCCCTACTGGCAGACCGAGGGCGATGTGGCGAAGTCCGAGGCGGAGTCGCTGGGCTACACCGCGAACGTGGGCGCCTCCAAGGGCGACACGAACACCGAGAGCACGCTCATCGACACGGCCATCACGAACAAGTCGGTCGCGATCATCCTCGACCCGGCGAACGCCGACGGATCGGTCGGAGCGGTGAAGAAGGCGGACGCCGCCGGCATCCCGGTGATCCTCGTGAACGCCGAGATCAACGAGACCGGGCTCGCGAAGGCGCAGCTCGTCTCGAACAACGCGCAGGGAGCCGCGCTCGGCGCCCAGCAGTGGGTGGCCGACGTGGGCGACACCGGGAACTACGCCGAGCTGTTCGGATCCCCCTCCGACAACAACGCGCAGACCCGCTCCAACGGCTACGCCACGGTCATCTCGCAGTACCCCGGCCTCGTCGAGGTCGCGAACCAGGTCGGCAACTGGGACCGCACGCAGGGCCACGACAAGATGCAGTCGATCCTGCAGGCGAACCCCGACGTGACCGGCGTCATCTCCGGCAACGACGAGATGGCGCTCGGCGCGATCGCCGCGCTCAAGGAGGCGGGCAAGCTCGACCAGGTCAAGGTCGGCGGCTTCGACGGCTCCCCCGACGCGATCGACGCGGTCAAGGCCGGCGAGCTGCAGTACACCGTGCTCCAGCCCGTCGCGACCTTCGCCGCGGAGGCCGTCAAGCAGGCCGACTCCTTCCTCCGCACCGGCGAGACCGGCGCCTCGGAGGAGAAGCAGGCCTTCGACTGCATCCTGATCACCAAGGACAACGCCGACAAGGTCACCGAGCCCTTCACCCTCTCGGAGTGATCCCGACCGAATGACGTCCGCGACCGCCGGCCCGGCCCCCCTCCGGGCCGGCGGTCGCGGCCGACGGCCCCTCTGCGGAGCGGCCGGGAACAGGAGAGAATGTCGCACGTGACTCCGCCCTCCCCGTCGTCCCGGAACGAGAGGTTCCCGCTCGACGTCGTCTTCCAGGCGGCGCGGATGTACTACGTGGAGGACGCCACCCAGGTCGAGATCGCCTCCCGCCTCGACGTCTCCCGCCCCACGGTGAGCCGCCTCATCGCGGAGGCCCGCCGGCTCGGCCTCGTGCGCATCACCGTCGTCGACCCGTTCGAGGACGCGACCGCCGGCACGGCCGACGCCCTGCGCGACGCCCTGGGGCTCCGCTCCGTCCACCTGGCCGCGGTCACGCACGCCTCCACGCTCGGCCGCGACCTCGCGGTCCCCGTGGCCGCCGCCCTCGCCGAGATGGAGCTGCGCAGCGGCGACGCCCTGCTGATGTCCCTCGGCCGGACCGTGCACGACATCGCCCGGTCGGGCCTGCTCCCCCGGCTCCCCGGGGTCACCATGGTCCCGGCCGTGGGCGGGCAGGCGGAGCCGCAGCCCTGGTTCCAGACCAACGAGATCACCCGGATGGCAGCCGAAGCCAGCGGAGCGCGGTCCAGCTTCCTCTTCGCCCAGTCGTTCCCGAGTCCCGCGATGCGCTCCGGCCTCGAGGAGGACCCCGCCTTCCTCGAGGTGCGGACGCTGTGGAGCACCGCGAAGGGCGCTCTGCTCGGGATCGGCGCACCGACGGCGACGCGCGACAACCTGTCGTCGGGCCTGCCCTCGGACGAGGGCCTCTTCGACGACGCGGCGGGCGACGTCTGCCTCAACTTCTTCCACGCCGACGGGAGCGCCCTCGAGTTCCCGGGCAGCGACCGGATGGTCCGCGTCTCGCGCGAGGACCTGGCCGCCGTGCCGCACGCCGTGGGCGTGGCGGTCGGGGCCGAGAAGACCGCGAGCATCATCGGCGCCGTCCGCGGCTCGCTGATCAACACGCTCGTGACGGACGCCGCGACGGCCGCGGCCATCCTCGCCGCCCTCTGAGCGCCGGCCGCCGCTCCCCCGCTGTCCAGAAGTTGTCGCACTCGACACCCGAGTGCGACAACTTCTGGAGAGTCGAGGAGCGGCCGTCCCGCAGCGACCCGCGTCAGGGCTGCGTGAACGCGACCTTCTGCACGCTGGTGCGCCCGTCGAGCGTCGTCGTCGTGATCCGCATGCTGTACGAGCCGGCCGGGGCGACGGCGCCGTTGGTCAGGCGTCCGTCCCAGGCGAGGGTCTGCCGACCCGCGGGGTGGCGGATCGACGAGGTCAGCTGCTTCGCGACTCCGCCGGACGCCGTGAGTACCGCGACGCTGGTCGTCGCGCCGTCGCCGGTCATCCAGTCGAGGGTCGTCGTGCCGCCGGGGCGGGTCACCGCGGGCGCCGAGACCACGAACGCCGGCGTCCGGCCGAGCGTCGCGGTCGCGTGGCCGTCGGCGACGGCCAGCGCTGTGCTGCCCGCGGTGGTCCGGATCGACACCGTCGCCCCCGAGACCTGCACCGAGGCCGTCGACGGGCCCGCGGTGTAGAGCGCCTGCACCGTCTCGGTCGGCGTCTGCAGCACCGTCCCGTGCAGGTTCACTCCGTAGTCGGCCGTCACGTCGTCGATCGAGACCGTGCCGGCGGAGACGCCCGATGTCGCCTTGTAGACGAAGGCGTCCACGAGCTTCACCGGGTAGTCCCACACCCCGTCGCCGTCACCGCCGGAGTGCGTGTAGTTGGCGTTCAGCCCGTCCGAGAACAGCGTCATCTTCTGCCACGGCGAGCCGCCGACGTTGCCGACGAGGCCCTGGAAGGTCTCCCCGGTCGCGTCCTGCAGCTTCAGGTAGACGGGGCTGGTGCTCGCGTCGCCGCTGACCCGGACCGAGACCGCCGTCGGCGAGCCGGGGAGGGTGCGCGAGGTGTGGAGCTGCGCGCCCTTCGAGGCGCCGGAGAAGTCGTACGTCAGCTTCAGCGCGCCCGAGCCGGAGTAGCCGGTCGACGTCGCGGCCAGCGAGGCGGTCCCGCCGCCGATCGGCGCCACGGCCCATCCGCTCGTGGAGGAGAGGTCGTCGACCGTCACCGGCGAGGCGGAGGCGGTCGCGCTCGCCCGGCCGACCGCGGTGCCGGTCGCGAGGACCGCGCCGACCTCCTTCAGCGCCGCGTACGCGGGCTTCTGCCGGCCGGAGCGCTCGGTCACCGAGAAGGTGTCCAGCGGTGCCTGCGGGTCGGGGCCTCCGACGAGGTTGTACCAGGCGATCGCCTTGATCCCGCGGGCCGCAGCGTCGAGGTAGGAGCGCGAGAGGTACGACGCCTGATCGGCCTCGCTGGTGGCGCCGACGCAGGTGGTGCAGGTCGCCCAGCTGACCTCGGTGATCCACAGGCTCCGGCCCGGCGCGCTGCGGGTGAGGAAGTTCTGCGCCGCGTCGAGGTAGGTCGGGATCGCTCCGGTCTCCGGCGCCCCGTCGACCGTGTAGGTGTGGATCGCGAGTCCGTCGAAGGAGTCGCCGGCCCCGGCCGCCAGCACCCCGGCCATGAACGGATCGCTGAACTGGTCGAGCCCGCCGACCAGCACGGTCGCGGTCGGGTCCACGGCCTTGATCGCCGTGTACGCGGCCTTCAGCATCTCGCCGTACTGGCCGGCCGTGGCGCCTCCGCGCCAGTAGTAGTCGGTGTTCGGCTCGTTCCACACCTCCCAGACGTGCACGCGGTCTTTGTACCGGGCCACGGTCGCCGCCGCGTACGACGCGAAGTCGGCGTTGCTGCGCGGCGGGTAGTACTGCGCGTCCTCCGCCGCGGTGCCGGCCGGGGCCGACGAGGCCCAGGGCGCCGAGTAGGCGAGCTTGCCGATCATGTCGACGTTGCGCGCCTGGCTGATCGCGACGGCCTGGTCGAACTTCGCCCAGTCGTAGAAGCCCTTGCGCGGCTCGACGCGCTTCCACTCGAACTCCTCGCGGGCCCAGCGCACCTGCGCGTCCTCGAGGAGGGCGGCCTGCCGGTCGGCCTCGACGGGCGAGTCCTGCTCGGTGAGGAAGCTGTTGATGCCGCTGATCGACGTGGGCGACGCCTCGGTGACCCGGGCGCTCACTCCGGTGAGGTAGGGGCGGGTCGCCGTGGCGGCTCCCGAGAGCGCGCCGTCGGCGGTCGTGTCCCAGGTGAGGCGGCCGGCGATGCTGCCCGCCATCGCGGCTCCGCTGTCGTCGGTGCCGTCGTAGGTCGCGGTGATCTCGCCCGCGGCGGCGGCGGTCCCGCCGAAGGTGCGGGTGCGGCCGGCGCTGTCGCGCAGCACCAGGGCGTAGTCGCCGGGCCCACCCGCGGTGAAGCGGACGGTCGTGGTCGCGGCGTTCTCGCGCGAGAAGCGCGCGGCGCTCGCGGTCGGCAGCGTCCAGTCCTTGTCGAGGACGCGCAGGTTGTCGAGCACGACGGTGCCGGTGGCGGGGGCCGAGGCGCCGTTCCGCACCACGTTGATCCGCACCAGCGAGACCGGGTAGTCGAGCACGCCGTCGTCGTTGCCGAGGTGGGTGTTCGCGGCGGGCGACCGGAGGTCGATCGTCGCGGTCGTCCACCGGCTGAGGCTCATCGCGTCGACGCGGTAGAAGAACATCTCGCCGGTCGCGTCCCGCAGCTTGAGGAACACGGTGTTCCAGCTGCTGTCGCCGAGCAGGTCGACCTTGAGCGCGGTCGCGGGCTGCGTGAGCAGCGGCACCGGAGTCGTCGCGGTCTCGATCTCGGCGTCCGCGCGGGAGAGGTCGTAGGCGATCTTCAGCGCGCCCGAGCCCTCCGTGCGGGTGGCCGAGGTCGAGGGGGTCGCGGTGCCGGCGGCCTGCACCCAGTCGGTCCCGGCGGAGTCGAAGGACTGCGCGAGGCTCGCGTCCGCGTCGATCTCGGCGAGGGTCAGCAGGAGCGGGATGCCGCTGCGGGTGGCGTTCGAGGCGAGGACGCCGTCGTCCGTCCCGTCCTGCGAGAAGACGCCGCTGACGTCGCCGCGCATGCGGGTCCCGGAGTCGTCCGAGCCGTCCCAGGTCAGGGTGACCGGGCCGGCCGCGGCCGCACGCCCGGTGATCGTCTTCAGGCGCCCCTCCTTGTCGCGCAGCTCGAGGCGGTGGTCGCCCGGGCCGGCCGCGGTGAAGGAGAACGAGGTGGTCGCCGAGGCGCCGGGGGTGAAGAACGCGGTCGCGGCCGTCGGCAGCGACCAGCCGGTGGCGAGGGTGCGCAGGTTGTCGAGCACGACGGTCCCGGTCGCGGGCTGGCTGCCGTTGCGCACGATGATCACGCCGGAGAGCTTCACCGGGAAGTCGAGCACCTGGTCGCCGTCGCCGCCCTCGATCAGCGCGGCCGGAGCAGTGAGGTCGACGTCGATCGTCGCCCACGCCGTCGAGCGCATCGCGTCGAGCCGGTAGGTGAAGGTCTCGCCCGAGGCGTCGCGGAGGCGCGTGTAGACGGTGTTGTAGGTGCCGTCGCCCTTGAGGTCGATCCGGAGCGACGAGGCCGGCTTCGCGATCACGGTCGCGGGGGTGCTCTGCACCGTCTCGACCAGGCCCGACGAGACGTCGTAGTCGATCCGCTGGGCGTAGGAGCCCTGGGTCTTCTGCGCGCTGGTGCGCGAGACCGCCGCCGAGCCCATCGCGACGCTCCAGCCCGACGCCGCGCCCTCGAAGCCCTCGACCACGCTGGTCGTCGACGGCTGCGCCGCGGCGACGGTCAGCAGGGTCGGAGTCGCCGAGCGGGTCCGCGACGCGGAGAACTGCCCGTCCGGGGTCGAGTCCTGCAGGAAGGTGCTGCGGATCGGGCCGTCCATCTCCTGTCCGTCGTCCGCCTTCCCGTCCCACTGCACGGCGGTCTCGCCGGGCTCCGCGAGGGTGCCGGTGAGGGAGCGGCTGCGGCCGGTGCCGTCGCGGAGGACGATCATCCAGTCGCCGGCCGTGGCGGCCGAGAACGCGAGGCTGGCGACTCCGCCCTCCGACGGCACGAGGAACTCGGTGTCGGCGACGGGCATCGTCCACCGGCTGCTCACCGCGCGCAGGTTGTCGAGCACGAGCGAGCCGGTGGCGGACTGCTCGCCGTTGCGCACGACGTAGAAGCCGGTGAGCGTCAGCGGCATATCGAGCACGGAGTCGGCGTTGCCTCCCTCGGCGAGCACCGGGTCCTGGGTGAGGTCGATGGGCACCGTGGTCCAGGTGGTCTGCCGCATCGCGTCCATCCGGTAGGTGAACGCCTCGCCGCTCGCGTCGGTGACGCGGAGGTAGACCGTGTTGTAGCTGCCGTCGCCCTTGAGGTCGACCTTCAGCCCCGTGACCGGGCCTGTGGCGACGTCGAGCGGAGCGGTCCGCGTGATGCCGGCCATGCCGTCGGTGAGGTCGTAGTCGACCGCGAGCGCGTCGGTGCCCTCGGTGCCGGCCGCGCCGCCCCCGGCCGCGGAGGCGCGGCGCAGGGTGGCGGATCCGGTGGCGACTCCCCAGCCGGCGTCTCCGCCGTCGAAGGCCTCGACCACCGAGGTCGCGTCGGGGTCGTCGGCCGCGGCCAGGGTGAGCAGGAACGGGACGCCGGTCGTCGTCGCGGCGCCGAGGGAGCCGTCGGCCGAGTCGTCCTGGCGGAGCACCGCGCGCACGTCGCCGGTCATCGCGGCTCCGGAGTCGTCGCGTCCGTCCCAGTCGACGGCGACGGGTCCCGCCGCGGCGGCCGTGCCGGCGAGGGTGCGCGAGAGCCCGGCGGCGTCCGCGAGCCGCAGCTCCCAGTCGCCCGCGGATCCGGCGTCGAAGGAGAGTGCGGCGCTCGCCCCGGCGGCGACGTAGGTCGAGGCGGCGACGGGGAGGGTCCAGCCGGTGGTGTCCGCGCGCAGGTCGTCGAGGGCGAAGGTGCCGGTCGGCGGCTGCTCGCCGTTGCGGACCACGAGGACGCCGGCCACGGTGAGCGGCGCGTCCATGACTCCGTTGCCGTCGCCGCCGTCGCGGGCCGTCGGCTCCGCGGTCAGGTCCACGGTGAGCGTCTGCCACTGGGTCGAGCGCATCGCGTCGACGCGGTGCACGAAAGTCTCGCCGCTCGTGTCGCGGACCCGCAGGTAGACGGTGTTGTAGGAGCCGTCGCCGCGGAGGTCGACCGTCAGGGCCGAGGCGGGCGCGGGGATGACGGGCGCCTGCAGCGGGTCGAAGCCGAGCTCGGCGAGCCCCCCGGTGACGTCGTACGAGACCTCGAGCGACGAGTCGCCCTCCGTGCTGTCGTCGGAGACGGCCGTGGAGGCCGTGCCCGTCACCGTCGTGAGCGCGGCCGAGCCGCTCTCGAAGCCCGTCACGGGAGTGGTTCCGGGAGTCGCGGCCGACGCGGCGCTCGGCACCGTGAGCAGGCCCGCGACGAGGGCGGCGGTGACGAGGAGGACTGTTCGGGCACGGGACATGGGGGCACTCCGCTGGGCGTCGGATCGAGGATCGAACGCTCGCCTGGGGGTGGTGGCGAGCCGGCCGCATCGACGACCTGCGCGTCACGCTAGGACCGGCGGAGGTGCTCGGAAGGGTGCGGAGGAAAGCTCGATTCGCCCGCACTCGAAGAGGGGTGGCGGGCCGGGGCGGATCCCCTCGGGCGATATCACGAGGGCCGATCCGCGCGCCAGCCCTCGCAGAGAGGGCAGACGGGGCGCTGAGAGGAACGCTATCCCGTGCGGCGCCGGAGCGCACGCCTCACTTCGTTCGAGTGCTCTCAGGTCCAGTCGAGAGCGGAGCGCTCGGCCCAGTAGCGGGCCGGATCCACGGCGAGCGCCGGGAGCTCCGCGAGCTCCAGGGGCTGCGCGCGCAGGTTGGCCCGCAGCTGCTCCGGAGTCGCCGCGCCGCTCAGCACGACGTCGGCCCAGGGCTGCGCGAGGGCGGCCCCCAGGGCGACGGCGTCCGGCGCGCCGCCGGCGTGCTCGATCGGGTGCGCCACGAGCCTCCCGTTGGCGAGGGCCTCCTTGACCACCACCAGCCAGCCGTCGTCGTGCGCGGCGGCGAGCTCCCGGCCCGCGGACTGCTCGAGCGGGTTCCAGGTGCTCTGGACCGCGCTGAACGGCGACTCCGGGATCGCGCGGGCGAGCTCGATCACGCGCGCCTGCTCGGGTCCGCTCGTCGAGAGGCCGACCCGCACTCCGGAGCCGGCGAGGCCGCGGAGGCGGTCCAGCAGCGGGCGGTCGGTGAGGGCCGGGCTCTCGGGAGTGATCGAGTGGACGAGGTAGGAGTCGGGCGCCGAGCCGAGCGCGTCGAGCGTGAGCGGCCACTGGCGGTCGAGCATCGCGACCGAGTGCTCCTTGCGCTCGTGGACCGGCGCGTCCATCGCCCACCCGCCGACGTACTCGTAGCCCCACTTGGACTCGATCGTGAGCGCCGCCCGCCGCTCGGGGTGCCGGGCGAGCCAGCCGCCGAGGAACTCCTCCGCCCGCCCGTAGGAGCGCGCGGCGTCGAGGAAGCGGACGCCGGCGTCCCACGCCGCGTCGAGCAGCAGGTGCGTGCGCTCCCGCAACGCGTCGACGCTCCGCTCGGCCGCAGGGCCGAGGTCGTCGTCGCGCCCTGCCGTGATGTACGCCGGCCGGCCCACGGCCGCCAGCCCGATCCCGAAGCGCTGCATCCCGCCCACGGTACGCCCGTCCCGGAGCTGCGGCAGCCGCTAGCGTCGAGCGGTGACCTCCGCCCTCGACCGCAGCATCCTCCGGCTCGCCGTCCCGGCGCTGGGCTCGCTGGTCGCCGAGCCGCTGTTCCTGCTCACCGACTCCGCCCTGGTGGGCCACCTCGGCGCCGTCCCGCTCGCCGGGCTCGCGCTGGGCGGCACGGTGCTGCAGACGATCGTCGGCCTGATGGTCTTCCTCGCGTACAGCACCACTCCGCGGGTCGGCCGGGCCCTCGGCGAGGGCGACGAGCGGAGGGCCGTGGCGGCCGGGATCGACGGCGGCTGGCTGGCCCTGCTCCTCGGCGCCGGCATCGCCGTGGTGGGCGCGCTGACCGCTCCGGCCGTCGTGGCGCTCTTCGGCGCGGGGCCGGCGGTGGCCGAGGCGGGCGTGCGGTACCTGGCGGTGAGCATGGCCGGGATCCCCGCCATGCTCGGCGTCTTCGCGCTCACCGGGCTCCTCCGCGGCTTCCAGGACACCCGCACGCCGCTGGTGATCGCCGCCGGCGGATTCGCCCTCAACGCCGCTCTCAACGCCGTGCTGATCTACCCGGCCGGCCTGGGGATAACCGGCTCCGCACTGGGGACGGTGATCGCGCAGTGGGCCATGCTCGCGGCCTACGCGGGAGTCGCGCTGCGGCTCGCCCGGAGGGTCGGCGCGCCGCTGCGGCCGCACCTCGCGGGCCTGGCCTCCTCCGCGGGATCCGGCGGCTGGATGCTGCTGCGCACCGCGAGCCTCCGCGCGGCGATCCTGCTCGCGGTCGCGACCGCCACCTCGCTCGGGGCGGAGGAGCTGGGCGCCTTCCAGGTGGCGATGACGCTGTTCTCGACGGTCGCCTTCGCCCTCGACGCGGTGGCGATCGCCGCGCAGGCTCTGCTGGGCCGCCTCCTCGGCGCGGGCGACGCCGAGCAGGCCCGAGCCGTCACGAAACGCTGTGTGACCTGGGGAATCGGTGCAGGAGTAGTGCTCGGAGCGCTGGTCACCGGTCTGAGCGGTGTCCTGCCGTACGTCTTCTCGAGCGACCCGGAGGTGCTGCGGCTGCTGCCCGCGGCGATCGCCGTCGTGGGCCTCACCGCTCCGCTCGGCGGCTACGTCTTCGTGCTCGACGGCGTGCTGATCGGCGCCGGCGACGGCCGCTACCTGGCGCTCAGCGGCCTCGCGAACCTCGCCGTCTTCGTCCCGCTCGCCCTGCTCGCCCCCGCCGCGCCCGCCGAATGGCGCCTCCTCGCGCTCTGGCTCGCCTTCGCCGTCGGCTTCCTCGGCGCCCGCGCGGTCACCCTCGGGCTCCGGGTCCGCAGCGACGTCTGGCTCCGCTGACCGCACTCCTCCCCTGTGGAGAAGCCTGTGGACAACTCCGGTCAGCGTGGCGGTGCGCTGGTGTTCCCGCGGTGGAAGACGGCGTGGAAGCAGACCGCCTCCGCCTCCTCGTCGGCCAGGAGCGCGACCGCGGCCCGTCCCGCCGCACGGCCCTTCTCGACCGCGGGCTGGGCCATCGTCGTGAGGTCGTACTCGGCCGCGAGACCGGGCACCTGCACGCCGTCGAAGCCGACCACCGAGAGGTCCTCGGGCACGCGGAGCCCGCGCTCCTCGGCCGCGAGGATCACGCCCGCGGCGAGCAGGTCGCTCTGCGCGACGACCGCGGTCGGCCGCTCCGCTCCCTCGAGCAGAGTGCGACCCGCGGCGACGCCCTCGTCGACCGAGCTCGCTGCGGCGGCGACGACCGACGCCTCCGGGAAGACGTCCTGCACTCCGAGGAGCCGGTCGACCGGAGTGATGCTGGGGCTCGAGCGCCAGCCCGGCGGGATCGCGCCGCGGCGGCGGTCCTTCGCGAACGGGAGCGAGACCACCGCGACCCGCTCGTGGCCGAGCTCGCGCAGGTGCTCCGCGAGGGTGCGGCTGGCCTCGCGGTTGTCGAGCGAGATCACGGCGCCGCCCAGCTCCGAGAGGCCCTCGACGACGACCACGGGCACACCCCGGCGGCGCAGCACGGCGACGGAGTCGTCGACCGACGGGCTGCAGCCGACCAGGATCATCGCGTCGACCGGGGCGGTCGCCAGCAGGCCCGCGCCGTCGCCCGTCTCGGTGAGCAGCAGGATCCCGGCGTCGACTCCGCCGAGGACGTCGGCGATCCCGTCGAGCATGGCGATCTTGATCGGGTCGCGGAACGCGTGCAGCATCCGCTCGTCGACGACGACCCCGACGATCCCGGAGCGGCCGCGCCGGAGCGAGCGCGCCCGCGGGTCGGGACCGGCGTAGTCGAGCTCGGACGCCGCGCGCAGCACCCGCTCCTTCGTGGCCTCCGAGACGGGGCCGGAGCCGCTGAAGACCAGCGAGGCGGTGGAGGGGGACACTCCGGCCCGGCTCGCGACGCGGGCGAGCGTCGGCCGGGGGCTCTTGCGGGGTTCCACGTTCCTCCTCGTGGGGGCGGCGCGCTCGTCGTCGGTTGACCGTCCCCGGGGTTCCGGATAGCTTAGACCGGCTCGCTTCGAATCGATTCGACCGTGCCTCTCGACCCGGCGCCCGGGTCCCGCCCGCACCAGGAGAACCGCCATGACCTCGACGTCCGCGCTCACGCGCCCTCAGCTGGTCGCCTGGCGCAACGCCGTCTTCACGATCTTCGTCCTCAGCGGCATCTCGATCGCCACCTGGGTCTCGCGCACGCCCGCCATCCGCGACGAGCTCCAGCTCTCGACCGCCGGGGTCGGCCTGCTGATCCTCTCGATGTCGATCGGCGCGATCATCGGACTCGCGCTGTCGACGCCGGTCATGGGCGCGATCGGCGCCCGGCGCGGGATGGTGCTGGGCCTGACCGTCTCGGCGGCGGGCCTCGCGGTGCTGGGCGTCTCGGCCGACGTGATCGGCGTCCTCCCCGCGGCCTTCGCCGGCATGGCGATGCTCGGCTTCGGCAACGGAGCGGTCGACGTGATGATGAACGTCGAGGGAGCCGCCAACGAGAAGGCCTTCGGCAAGACGCTCCTGCCCCTGTTCCACGCCTTCTTCAGCCTCGGCACGGTGGCCGGCGCGCTGATCGGCGCGGGCGCCTCCGCCCTGGCCGTCCCCGTCGCCGCCCACCTCGGCGCGATCGCCGTGGTGATCGCCGTGACCGCGGTCGTCGCGATCCGCTTCGTCCCGGTCCGCGAGGAGCTCGACACCTCCGGCGCGGCGACCACGGTGAAGCCGCCGGTCCGCGAGCGCGTCGCCGCCTCCCTGGGCGTCTGGCGGGACGGGCGCCTCGTCCTCATCGGCCTGATCATGCTGGGCATGGCCTTCGCCGAGGGCTCCGCGAACGACTGGCTGACCCTGGCGATGGTCGACGGCCACGGCACCGACAAGACCACCGCCGCCGTCGTGTTCGGCGTGTTCGTCGCCGCCATGACGGTCGGACGCGTGATCGGCGGACCCGTGCTCGACCGCTTCGGCCGGGTCCCGGTGCTGCGCGCCTCCGCCGGGCTCGCGATCGTCGGCATCCTGCTGTTCATCCTCGCCCCGGTCGACGCGCTCGTCGTCGTCGGCGCGGTCGCCTGGGGTCTGGGCTGCTCGCTCGGCTTCCCGGTGGGCATGTCGGCCGCGGCGGAGGGGCCGCACTCGGCCGCCCGTGTCAGCGCGGTGGCGATGCTCGGCTACGTCGCGTTCCTGGTCGGACCGCCGGCGATCGGCTTCCTCGGCGAGCACTACGGCCTGCTGAACGCCCTCTTCCTGGTGCTGGCCCTGGTGGTCGTGGCCGGGCTCGCCTCCCCCGCCGCCCGTAGCCGGCGGAGCTGACCGCCCCGCTCCACCCGCCGCCGCAAGCCCCCGTGCGGCCCGGGCGCCCCGATGCGCCTCCCCCTAGGCTTCCCAGGACGGCGGCGGAGGGGGAGCGGATGCGGTACCGAGCGCGCGACGGCGCCCTGCTCCACGTCGACGAGCACGGAGCCGGTCAGGGGCGGCCCCTGGTGGTCGTCCCCGGTGAGCCGGAGCGCCACCCCTCCTATCTCGGCTCGTTCGCCTCGATCGCCTGCACGCGCCGCGTCCTCGTGATGCACCCGCGCGGAGTGGGCGGCTCCGCGGAGCTGCCTCCCGCTCCCCCGGCCACGACGGCCGCCGACGTGGAGGACCTGCGCCGTCACCTCGGCGTCGACGAGCTCGATCTCGCCGCGCACGACTCCGGATGCCGCGCCGTCCTGCTCGCTGCCGTGGACGCGCCCGAGCGCGTCGCCCACCTGCTCCTGATCGCCCCCGGCACCGCCTGGCTCGGGATCGACGACCGGGCTGCCGGTCCCCGCGCGGAGCACACGACTCCTGCCGGCTCCGACGACACCGCGGCGATCCGCGACGCTCTGCAGCGCCTCGACTGCCCCGCGGTCGTCCTCGGCGGCGAGGACGATCCGGTGACGGGCGTCGCCGCTCTGGAGGCGCTCACCGCGCTCCTGCCGCAGGCGAGCCTGGCCGTCATCGAGTCGAGCGGCCACCACCCGTGGGCGGAGGCGCCGGCCGAGTTCGCCGTCGCGCTGCGCGCCTCGCTCTCGGTGCCGCCGCCCGCTCCTCCGCTCGGCCGCCGGCCTCCCGTCGCCGCGCGCTGAGCCGGGAGCCCGGCGGAGCCGCGCCGTCTATCCTCGACGGGTGCGTCTCGTCATCGCGCGCTGCTCCGTCGACTACACCGGCCGTCTCAGCGCCCACCTCCCGCTCGCCACCCGCCTCCTGCTCGTCAAAGCCGACGGGAGCGTCCTCATCCACTCCGACGGCGGCTCCTACAAGCCGCTGAACTGGATGAGCCCGCCCTGCACGCTGGTCACGGGCGAGCCCGACGAGGAGGCGCGCGCCGCGGGAGTGACGCAGCAGTGGACCGTCGCGCACCGCAAGACCGGCGACGCTCTCGTCGTCTCGATCCACGAGGTGCTGCACGATTCGGCGCACGAGCTCGGCGTCGATCCGGGACTCGTGAAGGACGGAGTGGAGTCGCATCTCCAGCGCCTTCTCGCCGAGCAGATCGGCCTCCTCGGAGAGGGGCACACTCTCGTCCGGCGCGAGTACATGACCGCGATCGGCCCGGTCGACATCCTCGCCCGCGATTCCTCGGGAGCCGCCGTCGCCGTCGAGATCAAGCGCCGCGGCGAGATCGACGGAGTGGAGCAGCTCACCCGCTATCTCGAGCTGATGAATCGCGATCCGCACCTCTTCCCGGTGACGGGAGTCTTCGCCGCTCAGGAGATCAAGCCGCAGGCGCGGACTCTCGCCGAGGACCGCGGAATCCGCTGCGTGGTGCTCGACTACGAGGCCATGCGCGGCACCGACGACTCCCACACCCGCCTGTTCTGACAGGCACGGCGAAGGCCCCCGCGATCGGATCACGGGGGCCTTCCGCTCACCGGGCGCGAGGCCCGGGAATGCGGCGTCTCACCGGGCCGAGAGCCCGGCGGCCGCTACTTGTGGGCGGCCTGGTAGGCGGCCTGGACCTCGGAGGGGATGCGTCCGCGGTCGGAGACCGGGTGGCCGTTGGCGTTCGCCCACTCGCGGATGGCCTTGAGCTGCTTGGGGTCGCTCTTGGTGGCGGTCGCGACGCTCGTGGCGGCCGCGGGGCGCGAGCCGACGCGGCGGGCGCTCGAGACGAACTTCTCGAGCGCCGAGTGGAGCTCGGCGATGTTGTCGGGGCCGAGATCGATCTCGTAGTTGGCACCCTCGATGCTGAAGCGGACGGTACCGCCGTCACCGGAATCGATAAGGGTTCCGTCGATATCGTCGACAAGCGTGATCTTCTGGGCCACTTTTCCTCCTGGAGTTCGCGGGACCGGACTGTCTCGACCCGGACCGGGAGAGACATTACCCCCTTTCACAATCGAGTGCGCCATGAATGGCGCCATTCGTGCCTTTCTCGCGCCATGTCGAGGGGAATGTTCAGGATAAGCGGAGGCAATCACGGCGGAATCGAGCTGTTCGCCACCAGCCGTGGAATAGAGGACACGGTGTCCGCAGACGGCCGTAACGATTCCGGACACCGATCGCGCGCATTCCCGGGAACCGGTCCCGGCGATTCCGATCACGCCCCGGTCTTCGTTAGCGTGGAGTCATGGCACGACGAGGCGGACCCCCAGCACGCCCGGCGCGACCCGGTCCGTACCGCAATGCGGAGGCCCGGGAAGCGCTGGAGGCGCTCGTCGCCGCTCCCACCGCCGAGGCCGTCGACCGGCTGCTCGAGGCCTGCCTCGACGGCTCACTCGTGGTCGACGTCACAGGCTCCCAGCCCGGAGGCGTGCCGCACGTCCGCACCGTCGCGACGACCACCGGGGAGCAGGTCCTGCCGCTGTTCACCTCCACGGACGAGGTGCGCACCGCGGTCCCCCGACAGCAGCATCCGCGGGTGCAGATGCTGGTCCTCCCCGGACGCGAGGCCTTCGCGCTGATCCGCACCGCCGACTTCGTCGCCGTGCAGCTCGACCCCGGCTCGATCGCCCAGGTCGTCACCCGTTCGTTCGTCGAAAGGGCTCTCGACGCCGAACGGCCGTAGAGTGTGGCCCTCGGCGGGGCAGCGCCGGCGTCACCCCGTCCTCCGAGGTCAGGAGCCCGCCATGTCCGACACGACCCTCGCCGCCACCGGCCTCGACGCGCGAGCCGGCACCTGGTCCTGCATCCTGTTCGACCTCGACGGCACGATCACCGACTCGGCCCCCGGCATCACCGGCACCCTCGTCGAGACCTTCGTCGAGCTGGGCCGCCCCGTGCCCGCTCCGGCCGAGCTGCTGGCCTACGTCGGCCCTCCGCTGCTCGAGGCGTTCCGCGAGCTCGGCGGGATGACCGTCGAGGAGGCGCAGGCCGCGCTCGTGGTCTACCGCCGCCGCTACAACGCGGGCGGGCTGTTCGACTCCTCGGTCTACCCGGGGCTGCCCGAGGTGCTCGCGCGCATCGCCGAGGCCGGCGTGCCGCTCTCGCTCGCGACCTCCAAGCCGGAGTCGGCGGCCACGCGCATCCTCGAGCACTACGGACTGGCGCAGTACTTCACGGTGATCTGCGGCGCCTCCGAGGACGAGGTCCGCAGCGCCAAGGCCGACGTCGTGGAGGAGGCGCTGCGCCGGCTCCGCGAGCTCGGCGTCGACCTCTCGGCGCCGGTGATGGTGGGCGACCGCGAGCACGACGTGCAAGGCGCCGCCGCCCACGGTGTGCCGACGATCATGGTCGAGTGGGGCTACGGATCGCCGCTCGAGGCGGTCGGGACGATCGCGCTGGTGTCCGGTGCCGAGGAGCTCGCGGACCTCCTGCTCCCGTGACCTGCGTACGATGAGGGCATGACTGGTCTGGGCGTCGTCCTCTCGTTCGTGCTGTTCCTCGGCGGGATCCTCGTTCTCGGCAACTCGTTCCTGCTGCCCGACATCGCCGGATTCCTCTTCGTCGGCGGCATCCTGATGATCTCGGGATCGCTGGCCGTCGCGTTCCACGTCCTGCCGAAGTCGCAGTAGCCGGGTCGCTCCGGGCGGCCGCCTCCGCGGCTCGCCGCTCCGCTCAGCCCAGCGTGCTCGCGTCGAGGTTGACGACAGCGTTGATGTAGACCGCCTCGCCGGCTCCGGCGATCGTCGGGTTCATCCGGAGCAGCTGCTGCACCGGGATCCCGAAGCGCTGCGCGATGTCGAAGAACGTGTCGTCCTGCACCACGGTGTAGCTCACGATGTCGCCCGCGCCGTCGCGGGTCGGCTCGCCGTTCGCCCCGGGAACCGCGCCGTTGTCGACGGCGAACGCCGTCTCGGGGATGTCCGGCGTCGCGTTCGGAGTGAAGGTGACCGTCGCCTCGGGGACCGGCGCGAAGACCGTGGCCGTCGCTTGCGGGAGCGCCGCCGTGACGGTCGGGTCCGGCACCGGAGTCGGCGTCGCCGTGGCGAACACGGTGACCGTGACCGTGGGAGCCGGAGCGGGCGCCGAGCACCCCGCGAGCGCGAGCACCCCGGCCAGTGCCGTCGCTCCGATGACCGTCCTGCGCATGTCCCCCGCCCTCCGCGCCCCGAGGCGCCCGCTCCACCCTAGGAGACGGGGCGGCCGGGGGCACGTGCGCTGTCGCAGGAGGCCGGTGCTGCGGATCCACCGTCGTGCAGGGAGCTCCGCGGTCGTCCGGGCCGGGTCGGCCTCACCGGGACCGGGTCAGGACGGGGGCTCGGTGAGCAGGCGCAGCCCGCCGCCGCTGTTCGCCGCGTCCATCAGGAGCTCGACCCAGGTCGGGTTGATCGTCGGCTGCCGGCTCCCCGCGAAGTGGAACTGCAGGGCGATGTTCGGGTTCATCCAGAAGGAGTGGCGGCCCCGCGCGCCCTCGGGCATCGAGTCGAGGGTGAGGCTGAAGCGCTCGTCGCGGCGGAACTTCGCGTAGATCACGATCTGGAGGTGGGCCAGGGTCCGGTCCTCGATCTCGATGACGGCGGGAGGAGTGCCGTAGAGGAATTGACCCATGCCGCCAGACTATAGGCCCCTCGGCTTATTACTAGTCCGTCTAGCTATTTCGCTGCGGAGGGTTCCGCGTCGTCCGCTTCGTCCGTATCGTGCCCGTCTCCGTGCTCCGCGTCGATCTGGTCGACGGCCGCGCTCATCCGGCGGAGGAAGTTGACGACGACCTCGGCCTCGGGGGCGTCCAGGTCCTCGGCGATCTCGAGCATCCGGCGGTGCATCTCCTGGAGCGTGGCGCGCACCTCGTCGTCGCTGTCGACGGTCGCCTCCACGACGATCCCGCGCCGGTCGGTCGGGTTGGGCTTGCGCACGAGGTGGCCGCTGCGGACCAGGCGGTCGATGAGGACCGTGGTCGACGCGGACGAGATGGAGAGGTGCGAGGCCAGATCCTTTCCGGTCACCAGCTCGCCCTTGCGCTGCTGGCGGAGCAGGTACTGGATGGCGATCAGGTCCGTCTCGCCCATCGCCATCCGCTCGCGCGTGCGGCGGCGCATCGAGACTTCGGAGACGCGGTACGTGCGCATGGCGCTCAGCACCTCGACCGCACGGCGGGTGGACGACTCGTCCGGGTACCAGTACCCGGCGCCGCTCCGCAGGCTCGTGTCGCTCATCCGCACATCCTAGACCGGCTGATCACCAGGCCGTCTAGCGAGTCGCCCGCGCCTACGCTGGACCGGTGACCGCCACCCTCGTCGCCAAGGGCCTCTCCGGAGGCTATGCGCACCGCACCCTGTTCGACGGACTCGACCTGACGGTCGCCCCCGGGGACGTGGTGGGCGTCGTGGGGGCGAACGGAGCCGGCAAGTCGACGCTCCTGCGCATCCTCGCCGGCGAGACGGCTCCGCTCGAGGGCTCCGTCGTGCTCTCGCCGGGCGACGCCTTCGTCGGCTGGCTGCCGCAGGAGCACGAGCGCCGCGAGGGCGAGACCGTGGCCGGCTACATCGCGCGCCGCACCGGCTGCGCCGAGGCCTCCGCCGAGCTCGACGCCGCCGTCTCCGCCCTGGCCGACCCCGATCCCGACGGCTCGATCGCCGACCGCTACGCCCTCGCACTCGACCGCTGGCTCGCGAGCGGCGCGGCCGACCTCGACGAGCGCACCCCGGTCGTCCTGGCCGACCTGGGCCTGTCGCTCGGAGCCGCAGCCGCCTCCTCGACGATGACCTCCCTCTCCGGCGGGCAGGCGGCGCGGGTGGGCCTCGCGGCGCTGCTGCTCTCGCGCTTCGACGTGGTGCTGCTCGACGAGCCGACCAACGACCTCGACCTCGACGGCCTGGAGCGCCTGGAGGCCTTCGTCCGCGGGCTCCGCGGCGGCGCGGTCCTCGTGAGCCACGATCGCGAGTTCCTCGCCCGCAGCGTCACCCGCGTGCTCGAGCTCGATCTCGCGCAGGGTACCAACCGGGTCTACGGAGGCGGCTACGACGCGTTCCTGGAGGAGCGCGAGACCGCGCGCCGCCAGCGCCGCGAGAAGTACGAGGACTTCGCCGAGCAGAAGGCCGACCTGGTCTCCCGCGCCCGCACCCAGCGGGAGTGGTCGAGCCAGGGCGTGCGCAACGCGATGAAGAAGGCCCCCGACAACGACAAGATCCGCCGCAAGGCCTCGGCGGAGTCGAGCGAGAAGCAGGCGCAGAAGGTGCGCCAGATGGAGAGCCGGATCGCGCGGCTCGAGGAGGTCGAGGAGCCGCGCAAGGAGTGGCAGCTCGCCTTCACGATCGGCAGCGCCCCGCGCTCGAGCTCGGTCGTCTCGACGCTGAACGGCGCGGTCGCCCGCCGCGGCGCCTTCACGCTCGGGCCGGTGTCGCTCCAGGTCGACGCGGGCGACCGGATCGGCATCACCGGGCCCAACGGCTCCGGCAAGTCGACGCTGCTGTCGCTCCTCCTCGGCCGCGCCGAGCCGGAGGAGGGCGGCGCCTCCCTCGGAGCGAGCGTGGCGATCGGCGAGATCGATCAGGCCCGCGGGATGCTCGCCGCCGAGGTGCCGCTCGCGGACGCGTTCGAGGCGTTGGTGCCCGAGTGGCCGACCGCCGAGGTCCGCACGCTGCTGGCGAAGTTCGGGCTGAAGGCCGACCACGTCGGCCGCCGCGTCGGCGAGCTCTCGCCGGGCGAGCGGACGCGGGCCGCTCTGGCGCTCCTCCAGGCCCGCGGCACGAACCTCCTGGTGCTCGACGAGCCGACCAACCACCTCGACCTCGTCGCCATCGAGCAGCTGGAGGAGGCGCTCGAGGCGTACGAGGGCACACTGCTGCTGGTCACCCACGACCGGCGGATGCTCGAGACGGTGCAGCTGACGCGGCACTGGCACGTCGAGGCGGGCGTCGTCACGGAGGCGTGAGCGTCGGCGGGATCGAGACACCGCCCTGCCGCCGAGACACCGCCGACGGAGCGGCGCCTCGGCGATCACGGCAGCGGCTCGACGGCGGGCGGGGCCCGACGGACGCGGCCGCCCGCAGGACGCGGCGTCAGGCGCCCGCGGCCCGGGCCGCCTCGTCCTCGCGCCAGCCGGCCTCCTTCTGCACGTACTCGTTGTCGGCGAACTCCGCGAAGTCGCTCTCGTCGGTGATCCGGCGCACCTCGAGGCGGTTGCCGGGCACCAGCGGGCAGCGCAGCGCCCACTCGCGGGCCTGCTCCTTCGAGTCGACCCCGATGATCCAGAAGCCGTTGAAGAGCGACTCGGTCGGGCCGTAGGCGCCGTCGACGACGGTCGGCGGCTCGAAGGAGAAGTCGACCACGAAGCCGGAGGAGGCGACGTCGTCGGACAGGCCGTCGCCCGAGAGCAGCACGCCCGCCTCGATCATCGCCTCGTTGTACTGCCCCATCCGGGTGATGATCTCGTCGAACGGGATGGAGGCGTAGGCCTCCTTCGCCGCATCGGTCGCGCGCATGATCAGCATGTACTTCATCGGGTCTCCCTGGGCTCGGTGCGCGGGGGCGCAGGGCCTACTCTGGCCCCTCCGCGGCGCCGGCGGAACGGCGGATCCCGAGCGTCTCCGCCGCGGGGGCGAGCGCGGAGCGACGGACCTTGCCCGCATCGCTCCGGACGGACTCGTGCACGATCCGCAGGGCCCGGAGGCGTCGCTCGGCGCCCAGCTCGGCGTTCGCCCGAGCGAGCAGGCCGGCCGGGTCCACGCCCGCCTCGCCCACGTCGACGACCGCCTCCACCGCCTGCCCCAGCTCCGCGTCCGGCACGCCGAAGGCGACCGCCCCGCGGACTCCGGGCAGCGCCTCCAGAACCCGCTCGACCTCCGCCGGCCAGAGGCTCACTCCGCCCCGGAGGATCAGGTCGTCGGCACGGTCGACCACCCAGAGCCACCCGTCCCCGTCGACGCGGCCGACGTCGCCGAGGGTGTCCCAGCCCTCCTCCGTCCGCCGCGAGCCGGCGCCGAGGTAGCGGTAGGCCGGAGTCTCGCCGCGGTGCAGCCAGATGCGGCCGAGCTCGCCGGTCGGAGCCTCCGTGCCGTCCTCCCGCAGGATGCGCAGGGTCGTCCCGCCGATCGGCCGCCCGACACTGCCCGGGTGCGCCAGCCACTCTCGGCCCGTGATCATCGTCAGCCCGTTCGACTCGCTGCCCGCGTAGACCTCGACCACCCGCTCCGGGCCGAGCCAGCCGATCAGCGCCCGCTTGTCGGCGGGCGCGCAGGGCGCTCCGAGGTGCAGCACCGTCGCGAGCGAGGACACATCCGCCCTCGACCGCTCAGGCGCGGCCAGCAGGCGGCGGATCGTGGTCGGGACGAGCAGGGTCCAGGTCACGCGGTGCTCCTCGATCGCCGCGAGGACCCGGGCGGCGTCGAACCGCGGCAGCAGCACCAGGCGCTGCCCGGTCATCAGCCCGCGGAAGGCGTAGGTGAAGGTCGCCGAGTGCATCAGAGGGCCGCTCACCAGCTGCACGCCCTCGCGCGGCAGGAACGGCGCGACCGGCGCGTCCGGATCCAGCAGCGCCGGGCCCGCGGCGAGCACCACCTTCGGCCGCCCCGTGCTGCCGGAGGAGGTGGGCGCCTTCCAGGACGAGGCCCACCGGTCCTCGAGCGGGCCGGCCGGCACCTCCGGCCCGGGCCGCCAGCCGCCCGCGCGCCACGGGACGGCGGAGGAGGAGGGCGCGCCGATGACGAGCGCCGGCCGCGCGATCCGCTCCACCTCGGCGCGCTCCGCCGCCGACAGCCCGGTCGAGACCGGCTGCGGCACGGCGCCCGCCTTCCAGACCGCCGCGCAGACGACGAGCGCGTCCAGCGAGTTCGGGAGCGAGACGGTGACGAGGTCGTCGGTCCGGACGCCGAGATCGCGGTAGGCGCGGGAGAGGCGGGTGCTCTCGCGGTCGAGCTCCCCCGCCGTCAGCGCGCCCTCGTCGGCCACGGCGACGATCCGGTCGGGATCGGCGTCGGCGAGACCGGTGAGGATGCGCGAGATCGACTTCCGGGTCACCGGCGGCGCCCGATCGTGTGCACGGTGCAGGACGGAGTCATCCGGTGGCGCCTGTTCTCGCGGATCCCGGCCCGTCCGGAGGAGTTCCTCCTGAGTCCTGGACCGATCCGTCGAGCACCCGCTCGTAGAACCGCAGATGCGCGGCCGCGACGTCGTCCCAGGAGTGCGAGGCGGCCAGGGCCCGACCGTCCGGCGAGGGCAGCGTCAGGGCCTCCTCCAGCGCGTCGGCGAAGGAGGCGGGGTCCCGCCCGTAGCGGACCGCGTCCCCGAACACCTCGCGGATCACCGGCAGCTCCCGCGCCACGACCGGCACCCCCGCGGCGAGCGCCTCCATCGCCGCCAGCCCGAACCCCTCCTTCACCGAGACGAAGCCCAGCGCGGAGGCGCCGGCGACGAGCGGAGCGAGCCTCTCCTCCGGAACGGTGCCGAGGATCACCGGTGCGACCCCGAGCTCGACCGCCCTCCAGTCGAAGGCGGTCCGGTACTCGCGGTAGTCGAACAGGGTCTCGCCGCCTCCGAGCACCAGCGCGACGTCGTGGCCGCGCTCGCGCAGCAGAGCCCACGCCTCGAGCAGCTCGATGCTGCCCTTCCGCGGCTCGATGCCGCCGAGGGCGAGGAGGTACGGGCCGAGCTCGACGCGCCATGCCCCGGTGAGCGGATCGTCGACGGCGGCCGCGAACCGGGCCGCGTCGACACCGTTCGGGATCACCTCGGGCAGCAGCCCCCAGCCGGCGCGCACCTCCTCGGCGACCGCGGCGGACACGCACAGCCGGGCCCGGGGGAGCCGGACGGCGCGGTCGTGGCAGGCGCGCAGCTCCGGGGTGGTGAAGTCGTCCAGGTGGTGGATCGTGCGGATCGGTGCGAGTCCGGCTGCGAGCGCCGCGTTGGCCGAGATGCAGTCCTGCGCGTGGACGACAGGGGCGTCCTCGCCCCGCAGGGCCTCGGCCATCGCGGCGATGGACCGGACGATGCGGGCGCCGACCGGCTCGCCCTCGCGGTGCGGAAAGGGCACCACGCGCACGGTCACGGACGGATCGACGGGGCGGAAGAAGGAGTCGTCGCCGCCTCGGGCGAGCGTGCGGACCGTGACGTCGTGTCCGGCGCGCGCGAGCGCCTCGGCGAGGGCGAGGGTGTGCACCACTCCGCCGCGCGGCCGGGTGGAGTAGGTCAGCAGGCAGATCCGCATCTCAGCTCCGGTAGGCGTGCTCCGCGCGGTCGCGGAGGTGGTGCATCGTGCGGCGGGCGCGGGCGACGGAGCCGGCGACGTCGGCGGAGGCCAGCGCGAGCCCGCCCTTCGCCCAGGTCTTCGCGATGATCTCTCCCGCCGGATCCACGACCTTCGCCTGCCCGAGGAACCGCAGGCCGCCGAGCACGCCGGTCTGGTTCGAGGAGACGAGGTAGACCTGGTTCTCGGCGGCGCGGGCGCAGTCGTAGAGATCGAACAGGTGGGCCTGGCGGTCGTTGCGGATCCGATCGGAGCGGTCGGTCACGCTCGCGGGCCACGCGCTGAGGCAGGCCAGAACCTCCGCGCCGTCCAGGGCCAGCGAGCGCGAGGACTCCGGGAAGGTCTTGTCGAAGTCGATCAGCATCCCCATCCTCCCGACCGGCGAGTCGAAGGCGGCGAAGCCGCTGCCCGGCAGGTACGCCTCGGACTCGCCCAGCGGCAGGTGGACCTTGCGGTGCGTGCCGATCACACGCCCGCCGTACACGCAGACCGCGGTGTCGTAGCGGAGCTCGCGCCCGCCCTCGAGCGCCCGCTCCGCGATCCCGAAGCACACGGTGAGATCGCCCGCCAGCTCGGCCACGCGGGCGACCTCCGGCCCGTCGAGCTCGAGGCTCGGCGGCAGGTCCGGCCCGGGATGCTGGAGGTCGAGCAGGTAGCCGCCGAGGGTCGCGTCCGGGAGCACCAGCAGGTCGACCGAGCGCTCGCGCGCGTGGGCGATGATGCCGGCGAGCTTGGCGAGGGTGCGGTCGATGTCGCGACCGAAGTGCGCTGCGACCGCACCCATCACCGTCTCCGCCATGCGAGGAGGCTATCCGGCGAGATCCGGCTCGTGCTCGCGCGTGAAGCGCCCCGCCTCGCGCACGCGCCGGACCTCCTCCGCCAGGTGCCCCGCGTCGCGGGCGATCGCCTCGAAGCGGCCGGACCCCCAGGTGTGCAGCCACGGCAGCCCGAGGAACGACAGGCCCGGCACGCTCGTCACTCCGCGCCGGTGGGTGGGATGGCCGGAGCCGTCGAACACGCCGATCTCGACCCAGCGGTAGTCGGAGCGGAACCCGACCGCCCAGACGACGCTGCCGATGCCCGCGAGGTCGAGCTCTGTCGCCTCGGACTCCGGCCGCCAGACCGGACGGCAGCGGGCCTCCTCGGGAGCGTCGATGCCGTGCGCCGCGATGTAGCGGTCGATGTCGTCCTTGATCGACTCCGCGACCGAGTCCGCGTAGTCGAGCGAGGCCTCCGCCGTGGGGGCGAACCGCAGCCGCGACCCCTCCACCTCGGCCAGCCGGCCGTAGAGGTGCATCCCGTCGCGGGCAAAGGCGCGCAGGTCGATGTCCCGCCCGCCCCCGCGCCCCGTCACGTAGTGGTTGGTCGACTCCCGCTTGGTGAGCCCGCCGACCTGCGCGTGGACGGGCACGTCGTACACGCCCATGTCCTGGAGCCAGGCGACGCAGTCGCGGCCCCGGTAGAAGCGCGCCACCCGCGGTGCGCTGCCGAGGGCGAGGTGGACGTCGCGCCCGGCGAGGAAGAGGTCCTCGGCGATCTGCGCGCCCGACTGCCCGGAGCCGACGACGAGCACGCCGCCGGGCGGGAGCGCCTCCGGCGAGCGGTAGTCCGCGGAGTGGAGCTGCAGCACGTCCGCCGGCAGCCGCGCGGCGACGGCGGGGAGGACCGGGCGGTGGTAGCCGCCGGTCGCCACGACGACCTGGTCGGCCGTGATCGAGCCCGCGCTCGTGACCAGCTCGAACCCTCCCCCGGCGCGCTTGCGCAGCCGGCTCACCTCCACGCCCTCGACCACCGGGGCGTCGAAGCTCTGCGCGTAGCGGCGCACCCACGCGTGCACCTCGTCGCGCGTCATGAATCCGTCCGGGTCCGGCCCGTCGTAGGGGTACCCGGGGAGGCGGCACTGCCAGTTCGGCGTGACGAGGGTGAAGGCGTCCCAGCGGCGGTCGACCCAGTCGTGGCCGATGCTCGCGCGCTCGAGCACGACGTGCTCGATGCCGTCGTCGACCAGGTGCCGGCTGATCGAGAGCCCGGCCTGCCCGCCTCCGACCACCGCGACCTCGACGTGGCGCCCGGGCTCGATCGCGGCACTCACGGCCGCACCCGCTGCCCGGCCGGGGCGGGCGGCTCCATCGCGAGCACCCTGACCGTGCCGCCCTCGAAGCGCTGCGCCGTGCGGAGGATGTCGGACTCCTGCTGCATCGCGGAGGTGCAGGCGAACCCGAACCGCTCCCGCACCCGGTCCGACGCGATGCGCAGCGCCTCGCTCGAACGGGCGACGAAGTCCTCGAGCGAGTAGGCGGTCCCGGTCCCGAGGAACTCGTGCACGACCAGGCTCGGCGAGTAGCAGCGCTCCTCCGAGCCGTCCGGCCAACGGACGTGGAAGGTCATCTCAGGCATGGACGAGTCCTCCGTTCCAAACGCGGTCGATGTCGTAGGCGTCGGGCCGCCGGTCGCGCAGGTGGAACATCCCGCCGCGCATCGCCTCGAACGTGCCGCGCACGTCGATGTCGGCGACGGCCACGCCTGCTCCGAGCAGCGTCGTCGCGAGCACGTTGCCGCCGGGATCGACGACCTTCGCGTTCCCGACGTAGCGGAGCGAGCCGAAGGTCCCCGACTGGTTCGAGGCGAGCCAGAACACCTGGTTGTCGAGGGCGCGGGCGATGTCGAACTGGTTGAACCGGTAGGTCCAGCGGTCCTCCTGCAGGTTCTCGGCGGTCGCCGTCCGAGCGGCCGGCCACGCCGAGAGCGAGGCGATGATCTCGGCCCCGTCCAGCGCCATCGACCGCGCCGCCTCGGGGAACGCCTTGTCGTAGCAGATCTGCAGTCCCACCCGGCCGACCGGCGTCTCGAAGGTGCCGTAGCCCGGGCCCGGCGAGTACGAGAGGTGCTCGCCCAGCGGCTGGTGCACCTTCCGGTAGCTGCCGTACACCTGCCCGCCGTCCAGCAGCGCGGCCGCGTTGTAGCGGGTCTCGCCGTCGTCGTCGAGCTCGCAGAAGCCGATCGCCACCATCAGGTCGCCGACGATCTCCTGCACCCGCCGCAGCTCCGGCCCGTGCAGGCGCACCGCCGGCGGGAGGGAGCGGCGGGTGGTGGTGACCGTGTCGCCGTGGTTGCCGAGCGAGGAGAGGTAGCCGCCGATCGCGGCCTCGGGGAGCACGAGGAAGCGCACCCCCCTCTCGCGGGCCTCCTCGGCCAGGGAGGCGATGAGCGCGTAGTTCTGCTCCAGGTCGCGGGTGAAGTTCGCAGCGACCGATCCGACGAGGGTCATCGCGATCGCCTACAGGTTGTAGGTGGAGTTGATGATCGCGCCCTTGCGGGCGTAGTGGATGAGCGCGTCCTGCACGTCGAGCGGGTGGCAGGGGATGCAGCCCTCGATCAGGTCCTCCTCGCGGAGGCCGTGCAGCGCCATGCCGAACCGGCAGACGAAGACGCGGTTCCCCTCCTGGACGAAGGTCTCGATGGCGTTGTTGAGGTTCTGCTCGCCGGGGAATCCGGAGTCGCCGACCGTCGGGAAGCCGCGGGTGGCCATCGCGTTGATGGTGCCGGGCCCGTAGAAGTAGAGCGCGGACTCGTAGCCCTTGCGCGCCGCGCGGGTGGCCTGGAGCACCGCGACGAAGCTGACCGAGGACTCGTGGGCGATGCCGTGCACGAGGGTCAGGTACGACTCCCCAGGCTCGGCCTGGTAGTCGGGGAAGACCTTGGTGGAGCCGTAGAGGTTGCTGCCCTTCGGGAGCGCCGGGTGGGCGATCTCGGAGCGCGACTTCTCGATGTTGGCGCTGACCTGGTCTTCGATCTCCTGGGAGACGGACATGGTTCCTCCTGGTGTCGGTCCGCCGAAGCGGCGTGCGAGTGCATGGCTCCGGCGGGATGCGCTGAGACGACGCGGGAAGACGTCCGCCGGGGTGGAGCAGTGGTGCGGAGTGGAACGCGTCCAGTCAACGGCCGGGATGTTTCGGAGTGGTTTCCACCGGAAGAAGCTCCCGTGACGGCGGATCCGTAACGAGACCGCGTTCCTCCCGTCACGAGGGCGAAACACGATGCGCCTTGACTGGGGGCGAGACGACCGCACCGACATCCCGGCCGCCGCTGTGCGCGGCCCGTCCGGCCCGCTCCGCGGTGCCACGAAGGAGTCCTCGTGACCGATCTCCGCAGTCCCTCCCCCGCGTCCTCGCCGCCGGCGACGGGCGGGGCGCATCCGGCCGGCGGCCCGCACTCGGCCGGCGGGGCGCACTCCGCGGGCGGGGCGCACTCGACCGGGATCCGCCGCACCGGCCCCTCCGCCCTCCGCACCCGCGTCGACATCGCCCTGCAGGGCATCCGCGTCGAGGCACCGGTGCACCGCGAGGCCGGCGCCGGCCCGAGCGACGACGGGCACGTGATGCTCGGCGGCCTGGGCGCCGCGATCCCGGTGAATCCCGACAGCCCCTACGTGGTGAGCGGGAACCGCCTCCTGCTCGAGGGCGCCGACATCGGCCTGGACGTGACTCCCGTCCGCCGCCCTCGCTTCTACGATCTCGACACCGCCGACGGCGTCTCCTACGAGAAGATCGCCCGGCTGCACGGCCGCGACATCCTCGCGACCACCGTCGTCCAGACCTGCATGCGCTACGACGAGGCGGAGCGCTGCCGCTTCTGCGCGATCGAGGCCTCGCTCGACGCCGGTGCGACCATCGCGGTCAAGACCCCGGCACAGCTCGCCGAGGTCGCGGAGGCGGCGGTCCGCCTCGACGGCGTGCGCCAGATGGTGATGACCACCGGCACCTCCAAGGGCCGCGACCGCGGAGCGGCCCACCTCGCGCGCTGCGTCCGCGCGGTGCTCGCGGCGGTCCCCGGGCTGCCGATCCAGGTGCAGTGCGAGCCGCCCTCCGACGTCTCGGCGCTGCAGGCGCTGAAGGACGCGGGCGCCGTCTCGATCGGCATCCACGTGGAGTCGATGGACGACGCGGTGCGGCAGCGCTGGACCCCGGGCAAGGCGCGGGTGAGCCTGGACGAGTACCGCTGGGCGTGGCGCGAGGCGGTGCGGATCTTCGGCCGCAACCAGGTCTCGACCTACCTCCTGGTGGGCCTCGGCGAGGACCCGGACGAGCTGGTCGCGAGCGCTCGCGAGCTGATCGGGATGGGGGTCTACCCCTTCGTGGTGCCCTTCCGTCCGCTGCGCGGGACCCTGGCGACCGAGGTCGACCACGTGCTCCCGCCGGCCGGGTCGCTGCTGGAGCGGGTCAGCGCCGAGGTCGCCGCGCTCCTGATCGAGGCCGGGATGCTGAGCAGCGGCCAGAGCGCGGGCTGCGCGGCGTGCGGGGCGTGCGGCGTCCTGAAGACGGCCGGCGCCTGATGGTGGAGCTCTCGATCCTCGAGGGCGTGCGGGTCGCGCCCGCGTTCACGGTGGTGCGGGCGGAGGAGCGCGAGCTCGCCGCCCACCGGGCCCTGCGGCGCGAGGTCTTCGTCTCCGAGCAGGGGCTGTTCGCGGGCGACGACCACGACGACGCCGACGACGATCCGCGCTCGGTGGTGCTCGTCGCGGTGGCGCCGGACGGCGCGGTGCTCGGCGGGGTCCGGCTCGCGCCTGTGGGCGGCGGACGCGATCTGGGCTGGTGGACCGGCAGCCGCCTGGTGGTGGCGCGCGAGGCGCGGGGCGGCTCCGGGATCGGCGCCGCCCTCGTGCGCGCGGCCTGCGCCGAGGCGGAGGCGCGCGGGGTGCTCCGCTTCGAGGCCTCGGTGCAGCTGCGCAACGAGGTGCTGTTCCGGCGGCTCGGCTGGCGGAGAATCGGCACGAGCACCGTCGCCGGAGTCGAGCACGCCCGGATGCGCTGGCCGATCGACCGGCTCGACCGGGCGGCGACCGCGGCCAAGGCGGCCCTCGGCGCCCTGCTGGCTCCGCTGGCGGCCGAGGGGGGCCTCGGTGGGGCGGGCTTCGTCGGCGACGACGGAGCACCGGTCCCGGGCAGCGACCTGGTCGCCGTCTGCGACGCGATCGTCCCGTCCATGGTGGAGCGCCACCCGGAGTGGGCGGGCTGGTGCTCCGTGCTGGTCAACGTCAACGACCTCACCGCGATGGGCGCGACCGGCATCGGGCTGATGGACGCGATCGGCGCTCGCGACGCCGCCGCCGCCGCGCGCATCGTGAGCGGTCTGCGGGCCGCATCCGCCGCCTGGGGCGTCCCCGTGCTCGGCGGGCACACGCAGCTCGGAGTGCCGGCGGCGCTGAGCGTGACCGGTCTCGGCCGTGCCGCGGCGCCGGTGCCGGGCGCTGCCGCTCCGGGCGACGAGCTCTCGCTGACGGCCGACCTCGGCGGCGGCTGGCGACCCGGCTTCGCGGGCGCCCAGTGGGACTCGACGTCGTCCCGGCGCGCGGAGGAGCTCCGGGCGATGGCGGCCTCCGTCGGACTCGCGCGGCCGAGGGCGGCGAAGGACGTGAGCATGGCCGGGCTGGTGGGGACGGTCGGCATGCTCGCCGAGGCCAGCGGAGGAGGAGCGGTGATCGACCTCGCGGCGGTCCCCGTCCCCGAGGCGGCCGGCACCGCCGACTGGCTCGGCTGCTTCCCCGGCTTCGCGATGATCACCGCCGACCGGCGGGGGGAGTCGCGGATGGGCACGCCCTGGACCGCGACGGCCGCGGTGGGCAGCGTCGTCACGGAGCCGGGCGTGCGGCTGCGCTGGCCGGACGGCGAGGAGACGACGGCGATCGCCGGTGCGGTGACGGGGCTCGGCGCAGCGGGCTGATGGGGCGGGCCGGGTGCCGGTGCATCGTCCTCGGGGCGGCTGCGAGCCGCAACCCCCGCGCAGACCCTCGCCGAGCGGCGGAGACTGGCGACGGCCCGTTGCTCGACGGGCGCTCATCGACGGAAGGAACGACCCCATGGTGGATCTCGGAGGACTCGCGGACAAGGCGAAGAACGCCCTGAGCAGCGACAAGGGCGAGGAGCTGACCGACAAGGGACTCGACACGGCGGGCGACGCCGCCGACTCCGCGACCGGCGGGAAGTTCGCCGGCCAGGTCGACAAGGCCCAGGAGGCCGGCGACCAGCACGTCGGCAACGACTGACCCCTCGGGGCGGCCCTCCCGCGCTGTCGCGGAGGGCCGCCCGTCCGTCAGTCCCGGTCGCCGAGCCCGACGAGCAGCGCCCGCACCACGGCGACGGAGCGGTCGGCCGCGTCGTCGACGTGCGCCTCGAACTCGCCGGGGGCGCAGAGGTCCGAGATCCCGCGGACCGAGACGAACGGCAGCCCGTGCACGTGCGCCGTCTGCGCGAGTGCGACCGACTCCATGTCGGTGGCGAGCGCGCCGGGGAAGTCGCTCCTCACGCGGTCCACATGGGCGCTGGAGACGAAGACGTCGCTCGAGACGATCAGGCCGCGGCGCACCGGCGGCCCCTCGGGCAGCTCGAGCTCCGCGGCGAGCGCCGCGTCGTCCCCGGAGTAGCGGGCGGGCATCCCCGGGACCTGCCCGAGCGCGTAGCCGAACGCCCGCGCATCGGCGTCGGTCTGCACGTGCTCGGTGCCGATCACGACCTCGCCCACGCGGACGTCGGCGCCCAGGCCGCCGGCGGTCCCCGCGCTCACCACGAGCGGCCGCTCGCCGGCCTCCCGCAGGATCGCCGCGGTGAGACCGCCGGACGCGTTGACGAGACCGATGCCGGTGCGGACGAGCAGCACCGCGCGGGAGTCGAGCTCGAGCTCCCACTGCAGCGCGTTGCCGACGGCGCGAGGCTCGGAGGCGCTGGTCGCGGCGGCGAGGAACGGCACGGCCTCCTCGTCCATCGCGACGAGGACGATCGCCGTGCTCACGCGGTGACCGTCTCCCACTCCGAGCGGTGCGCGAGGAACGTGCGCGCCGCCTCCTGCGCCCCCTCGAGGGAGTGGTTGGCGCCCCAGCCGCACTGGGTCTCGTTGGCCGCCGGGACCTCGTCGGCCTCGGTGATGTCCTGGAGCGTCGCCTCGACCAGGCCGAGCACCTCGGAGAGCTCGGGCTCCCCCGAGAGGAGGAGGTAGAAGCCGGTCTGGCAGCCCATCGGCGAGAAGTCGATCACGCGGTCGGAGTGGTTGCGGGACTTCTCGGCGAACAGGTGCTCGAGCGAGTGCACGGTGGGCATCTCGAGGTGCCCGCGGTTGGGCTGCGTGAAGCGCACGTCGTACTTGACGAGGTGGTCGCCTCCGGGAAGCGTCTTCGCATCGGCGAGGCGCACGTACGGCGCGGCGACGGTGCGGTGGTCGAGGTTGAACGACTCGACGTTCATGCGCGGCTGATCCACGGTGGTCTCCTTCGCTGGGGGTCCCTCCATTGTCCTCCGCTGCGCTGAGCGAGGCGGACGCCGCTACTTCTTCTCGGGGGCGGCGCCGGGATGCGCGGGCGGGACGTAGATCCCCGACCGGCCGGACGGAGGGGTGGCCGGAGCAGGGCGCCCGTAGGCGGGCGGGTGGCCTCGGGCCATCGAGCCGTAGTTCGCCGTCGTCTTCTCGGTCATCGTTCCTCCTCCTCGGCGGGCGGAGCGGGGTCCTCGGTCCACTCGACCACGGACTGGTCGGGCACGGAGAGCCATACCCCGCGGGTCCCCTCCACTCTCGCACCGAAGGCGCCGTCGGGGAGCACCTCGAACTGCTCCTCGATGTAGATGTCGCGAGATCGGGGGTAGGTGGACGCGAAACTGGCCACCGAGATCCACCCGCCGACCCGTCGACCGTCCGGCAGCTGCACGCGCACCCACGTCTCCCTCATCCTCGGCGCCACCTTGTCCCACGCCGTCGGGACGCTCTCGTAGGCCGTCGCCCGCCCCGCCGGCACCCGCACCCAGCCGAGCCCACGCCTCCGGAGCACCCGCCACGGCGGACGCCACCACCGCAGCCGCACGTGCAGCGCCGAGCCCAGCGCCGCCGGCACGAGCACTCCGAGCAGGAGGACCCACCACCCCACGGCCTCCGGCTCCTGCAGCACCGCCGCACGCGGATCGGCCGCGAGGCGCATCAGCTCCTCGCCCGCCACGACGAGGTACGCCGCGTCCAGCGCGACGCTCACCAGGACCGCCTCGAACAGGCGCGCGGAGACCGTGTGGTCCGTCCAGCGGAACCCCGCGGCCCAGACCCGCACCGCGGCGTAGAGCACCCCCGGCACCACCAGCGCGACGAGCGCCATCACGCCGAGCACGCTGTCCGGAACGACCACCGCCCCCACCTCCTCCGTCGACGGGTCGAGCGTGCCGTCCCGGCCGGCGCGGCGGGGACCCGCCTGGCGGATCGGTGGACAACGTCTCGCGCCGACCCCTGGGGAGGAGCCCCGACCGCTCCTCAGAACAGGTCGCCGAAGCCCATCGCGACGAGGTTCGCGTGGGAGGTCCGCAGGCACTCGAGCGCGCTGGACCCGTAGCGCTCGTCCTGCTCGACCAGGAGGTGCTCGACACCGAGCGCGAGGCTCGTCGCGACGATCGCGGGGAAGTCGAGGTTGCCCTCCCCCACCTCGGCGAACTGCACGTTCGAGGTGAACTCCTGCACGGACCAGCCGCCGGACAGGTCGGCGGGGGGCCCGACGCGGTAGTCCTTCAGGTGCACCAGGGCGACGCGGTCGCCGTACCTGCGCAGCGTCGTCACCGGATCGAGTCCGCCCCGCTGCACCCAGTGCACGTCGAGCTCGAGCCCCAGGAGCGGCGCCCGCTCGGCGACGACGTCGAGCAGGAGCCGGCCGTCGTGCCGTGCGAACTCGACGTGGTGGTTGTGGAGCAGCAGCCGCAGTCCGTCGTCGCGGAGCCTCGAGGCCGCGACCTGGCAGCGGTCGGAGAAGTCGAGCAGCGCCGCCGGCGAGGCCGCGGCGGAGGCGGGGAGCATCCCGATCCGGACCGTGCGGGTCCCCAGGGCGCGGGCGTCCGCGACGACCGCGGCGAGGTCGCTCTCGAGCGCGGGTCCGGGGGAGTCGCCGGGCGCCAGTCCCGCCGAGATCGCGGCGACCTCCACGCCGAGCTCGTCCCGCGCCCGCTGGAGCCCGGCCGTCGTGGACGCCGTCAGCGGGATCTGCGAGAGCTCGACGGAGCGGTAGCCGATCGCGCGGACCTCCCGGAGCGTCTCGAACGCTCCCGCCGTGGCGAACGCGTCCTTCAGCATCATCGCCTGCACACCGATCCTGGTCACGGCGGTCCTCCCGTTCGAGGTGGAGGGCCGACATCGCGGCCCGGAACGCGACCGACGCTAGGTGCGCGCCCCGATCTTGTCAATCGGTTGCCAATACGCGTATGGTCGTGGCACGGCGGCTCTCCTGCCCGCCGGTTCCCGACGACGAGAACGAGGCACGAACCGTGACCACCGCACCCGCGACGACCGCACCAGCCACCCCCGCATCCGCCCCCTGGACCCTCTCCGGCTTCGGCGACGAGATCGACCCCGACCCGGTCGTCCAGGTGGCCGTTCTCCGAGCGCTCGGCGCGCACAGCATCGAGGTGCGCAGCGCCTGGGGCCGGAACGTCGTCGACCTCGACGACGAGCGCCTCGCCCGCCTGGCCGCCGTGCTCGAGCGCGGCGGCCAGTCCGTCTCGGCCGTCGCCTCGCCCATCGGCAAGGTCGACGTCGCCCTCGATCCCGAGCTCGAGGTCGCCCGCCTCGACCGCGTCATCCGCGCCGCGCACGCCCTCGGCACGCCGAGCATCCGCGTCTTCTCGTTCTACCGGGGCGAGGGAGTGCCGGTCGAGAGCATCCGCGACGACGTCCTGCTGCGCATGCGCAGGCTCGCCGATCGCGCCGAGCGCGAGGGCGTGGTGCTGCTGCACGAGAACGAGAAGGACATCTACGGCGACGTCCCCGAGCGGATCCTCGATCTGGTCGAGTCCGTCGGCTCGCCCGCCCTGCGCCTCGCCTGGGACAACGCGAACTTCGTGCAGTGCGGGGTGCGGCCCTTCGACGACGGCTGGACGGCGCTGCGGCCCTACGTCGACTACCTGCAGGTGAAGGACGCGGTGGCCGCGACCGGCACCGTGGTGCCCGCCGGCGAGGGCGACGGCCAGCTGCGCGAGACGCTCACCGCCCTGCGCGACGACGGCTGGACGGGCGTCGCCTCGCTGGAGCCGCACCTCGCGATCACGGACGCCCTCGGCGGATTCTCCGGCCCCGAGTCGTTCGGGGTGGCCGCTCGGGCCTTCCGGGGGCTCGCCTCCTCGCTCGGGATCGACCTGCGATGACCGTCCGCGCGGCGGTGATCGGCTGCGGCGACATCTCCTCCGTCCACCTCGCGGCGATCGGCACGGCGCCCGGCGCGGAGCTGGTGGCGGTCTGCGACACCGACCCGGGCCGGCTCGCCGCGGCCGCCGAGAGGCACGCGGTGCCGGGCTTCCCCGAGGCGGTCCGGATGCTCGACTCCGTCCGCCCCGACGTCGTGCACGTCTGCACTCCGCACAGCACGCACGCCGCGCTGGCGGTCGCGGCCCTGGACCGCGGCGTCGCGGTGCTCCTCGAGAAGCCGCTCGCCTCCTCCGTCACCGAGGGCGAGCAGGTGATCGCCGCGGCCGAGCGGGGCGGGGCGCGCATCGGCGTCTGCTTCCAGAACCGCTACAACCCGCCCGTGCAGCGCCTCCGCGAGCTGCTGGCGTCCGGCTCCCTGGGCGCCGTGACGGGTGCGGCCGCGACCGTGCTCTGGCACCGCACTCCCGGCTACTACCTCGACCGCCCCTGGCGCGGGATGCGGGCCGAGGGCGGCGGCGGGATGCTGATGAACCAGGCGACCCACACCATCGACCTCCTGCAGTGGCTCCTCGGCGAGGTGGTCGCGGTGAGCGGCTCCGCCTCCACGCGCCTGCTTCCGATCGAGGTCGAGGACACCGCCGACCTGGTGCTCACCCACGCCTCCGGCGCGCGCAGCGTCCTCTACGCGACCGTGGCGAACGCGTGGGACGAGCCGGTCGAGCTCCGCCTGCGCACCGAGCGCGCCACCGTCTCGCTGCGCGGTGCCCTCACCGTGCGGCGCGACGACGGATCCGTCGAGGTCGTCCCGGACACGGAGCGCCGATCCGGCGGGCGCTCGTACTGGGGCGCCTCGCACGAGCTGCTCGTGCACGACTTCTACGCCCGCCTCGGCGAGGACGAGCCCTTCTGGATCTCGCCCCGCGAGGCGGCGAGGTCGCTCGCGATCGTCCAGACCGCCTACGCCCCGAGCGCGCCCGCGCGGATCCCCCACTCCACCCCGAACGAAGGACTCCTCCCATGACCACCGTCCGCCTCGGCATCATCGGATTCGGCGCCCAGGGCTCCTCCTACGCCCGCTTCCTCGCCGACGGCAGGGTGCGCGACCTCGTCGTCACCGCCGTCGCCGACGTCGACCCCGCCCGGGAGGCGGCGGCCGCCGCGCTCGCACCCGGAGCGTCCTTCCACGCCGACCACCGCTCCCTCCTCGCGAGCGGAGAGGTCGACGCCGTCGTCGTCTGCACTCCGCACTACCTCCACCCCGGGATCGGCATCGACGCTCTCGAGCACGGGCTGCACGTGCTGGTCGACAAGCCGGCGGGTGTCTACGCCGCGCAGGTCGCGGAGCTGAACGAGGCCGCCGCCGCCCGTCCCGGTCAGCGCTTCGCGATCATGTTCAACCAGCGGGCGAACCCGCTCTACCGCCGGCTCAAGGAGGTCGTCGACGAGGGCGGGATCGGCCGGATCCTGCGCTCGAACTGGATCATCACGACCTGGTGGCGGCCGCAGGCCTACTTCGACCAGAGCGAGTGGCGTGCGACGTGGGGAGGCGAGGGCGGAGGCGTCCTGGTCAACCAGGCGCCCCACCAGCTCGACCTGTGGCAGTGGCTGTGCGGAGTGCCGGAGTCGGTGGTCGCGAAGGCCGGCTACGGGCGGTGCCGCGACATCGCGGTGGAGGACGAGGTGACGGTGCTCGCCGATTTCGGCGGGGGCACGACCGGAGTGCTGGTCACCACGACGCACGACCCGATCGGCACCGACCGCCTCGAGATCGTCGGCGACCGCGGCCGGATCGTCGTCGACGACTCCCGGGTCGCGACGATCACCCGGCTGAACGCCCCCGAGCGCGAGGTCAGCGCCGCCCTCAGCGCCGAGGACGTGGGCCTCCTGCTCAGCGGTCGCTACGACACCGCGGGCCTCTCCACGACGGAGCGGATCGAGTCGGCGTCGGTCTGGGGCGAGCAGCACACGGCCGTCCTGCAGGACTTCGCGGACAGCATCCTGCACGGCACGCCGCTGCTCGCACCCGGGGCGGAGGGGATCCTCGGGGTCCGGCTCGCCAACGCCATCCACTACTCGAGCTGGACGGGACGCGAGGTACCGCTCGACCTCGACGAGGGCGTGTTCCTGGCGGCGCTCAACGAGCGGATCCGCGAGGAGGGGGCGTTCCCGGAGCGGAGCTGACGGGGCGGAGCCGCGCGGACCCGCGCTGGAGGGGCCGGAGCGGTGGGCGGCCGACCGGCGACGGCGGCCTCCCGGAGCGCGGGCTCCCCGATCCGGCCCGACCCGGACGCGAGCGACGGGCCGGGCGGGCTTCTCGGCCCTGTGGCAGCATGGGCGGCGGACGGCGCCCCGTCCGCCGCCGTGCCCCTCGAGAGAAGACCGCGATCGTGCCCAGCGAAGACGCGCCCACCGGCCCCTCCGCCGCGAGACGCCGCGGCCGCTCCGCGACGACGATCTACGACGTCGCCCGACTCGCCGGCGTCGCCCCCTCCACCGTCTCCCGCGGGCTGAGCACGCCCGGACGGCTGAACGCCGCGACCGAGCAGCGGATCCGCACCGCCGCGAAGGAGCTGGGCTACCGGCTCAACCCGATGGCGCGCGCGCTGCCGACGGGCCGCACCTCGACCCTCGGGCTGCTGGTGGCCGACATCACCAACCCGGCCTTCTTCCCCGCCGTGCGCGGAGCGGAGCGGGCGGCGTCGCTCCGCGGCTTCACGATGATCCTCGCCGAGTCGCAGGAGTCCGGGGAGCGCGAGGCCGAGGCGGCCGACCGCATCGCCGCCTCCACCGACGGGCTTGTCCTCGTCAGCACCCGCCTCAGCGACGAGGAGATCATCGCGCTGGCCGAGCGCATCCCCGTCGTCGTCCTCAACCGCGTGGTCCCCGGCGTCGCGGGGATCGTGCCCGATCTCGCCTCCGGGATCGACGCCGCGCTCGACCACCTCGCGGCCCTCGGCCACCGCTCCCTCGCCTTCATCGCCGGTCCGCCCGACTCGTGGATGAGCGCCGCGCGATGGGAGCTCCTCCTCGACCGCGCTCCGCAGCGGGGCATGACGGTCGTCGAGATCGGGCCGGGCGTCTCGACCCTCGAGGGCGGGAGGAGCGCGCTCGCGAGGGTGACCGCCTCCGGCGTCGGCGCGGTGATCGCCTACAACGACCTGGTCGCCATCGGACTGATGCGGGCGGCTCAGGAGTCGGGCGTCGCGATCCCGGAGCAGCTCAGCATCATCGGCTTCGACGACATCTTCGGCAGCGACTTCACCTCGCCGCCGCTGTCGACCATCAGCGCACCGCTGGGCCGGATGGGCGAACGGGCGGTCCGCCGGGTGCTCGGCGACGAGGAGCCTCCGGAGCGGGCCGACGACCTGCCGACGGAGTTCGTCCCGCGCGCCTCGACGGGACCCCGCCGCGACTCCTGACCCCGGTCCGCGCCCCGGCGTGCCAACCGGTGCGCCAGCCGTGGCAATCGGTTGACACTCCTCTGTACCCATACTTGGATGGCCCCGTGCCGACGAAGCTGCTGAACGATCCCGACCGACTCCTGCCGATCGACCCGACGACCCGGGCGATCGCCCGCGACCTCCACGCGAGCGTCGCCGCCCTGCCGATCCTCTCCCCGCACGGGCACGTGGATCCGCGCCTCCTGCTCGAGGACCGCCCCTTCGCCGACGCGGCCGAGCTCTTCCTCCGGCACGACCACTACGTCACCCGGCTGCTCCACTCCGCCGGGATCGACCTGGGCGATCTCGGCATCCCGGGAGGCGAGCGCCTCGCCGGCCCGGAGGAGGTGTGGCGCACGTTCTGCGCGCACTGGCGGATCTTCGCGGGAACCGCCTCGGGCTACTGGCTCCAGTCGATCCTCGCCGAGCAGTTCGGCATCACCGAGCAGCCCGACGCCTCCACCGCCGACGCCCTCTTCGCGGCGATCGGGGCCCGGCTGGCGTCCGACGCCTTCCGCCCGCGGGCGCTCTTCGAGCGGTTCGGGATCGAGGTGCTGGCGACGACCGACGATCCGCTGGACGACCTGGCCGTCCACCGGGCGCTGGCGGAGGATCCGGCGTTCCCGGGCCGCGTGCTGCCGACCTTCCGCCCCGACGCCTACCTCGATCCCTCCACCCCCGGTTGGCCCGAGCGCGTCGCCGCCCTGGCCGCCGCCACCGGAACGAAGGAGTCCAGCTTCCCCGGATTCCTCGAGGCCCTCCGCGCCCGGCGCCGGTACTTCCTCGACCACGGCGCCGTCTCCGCCGACCACGGAGTGCTGGAGCCGCTGACCGTCGACCTCGATCCCGCCGAGGCGCAGTCCCTCTTCGCCCGCGCCCGCGCCGGCACGATCGACGCCGAGGGCAGCCGCGTCCTCGCCGCCCACCTGCTGCTGCAGTCCGCCCGCATGAGCCTCGACGACGGCCTGGTGATGACCGTCCACGCCGGCGTGCTGCGCAACCACGATCGGCCGACCTTCGAGCGCTTCGGTCCCGACACCGGCCACGACATCCCCGTCGCGACCCGGTTCGCCGAGCCCCTCCGCCCGCTGCTGCAGGAGCTCGGCAACGCACCGGGCTTCCACCTCGTCCTCTTCGGGATCGACGAGAGCACCCACTCGCGCGAGCTCGCTCCCCTCGCCGGCTACTACCCGTCGGTGTTCCTCGGAGCGCCGTGGTGGTTCCTCGACGCGCCCGACGCGGTGCTGCGCTTCCGCGCCGCCGTGACGGAGACCGCCGGCTTCTCGCGGAGCTCCGGCTTCATCGACGACACCCGCGCGTTCCTCTCCATCCCGGCCCGTCACGACATGGCGCGGAGGCTGGACGCCGCGTTCCTCGCGCGCCTGGTCGCCGAGGGGCGCATCGACTCCGAGACGGCGAGCGCCGTCATCCTGGACCTCGTCGACGCCCAGCCGCGGAAGGTCTTCAAGCTGTGAGCGGGCACGGCGGAGGAGGCTCACTCGATCGCGCATCCACGGGCCTGCCGGCGGCTCCCGTCCGCATCGTCCACCTCGGCCTCGGCGCCTTCCACCGAGCGCATCAGGCCTGGTACACGCACGCCGTCGACGACGACCACGAGTGGGGCATCGCCGCATTCACCGGCCGGAGCCCCCGCGCGGCCGAGGAGCTCACCGCGCAGGACGGCCTGTTCACGCTGATCGAGCGCGGACCGGAGGGCGACTCGGCGACGGTCGTGGGCAGCATCGTCGAGGCGGTCGACGGCGCGGACGTCGCGCGTCTCGTCGAGCTCGTCGCGGCTCCTGCGACGGCGATCGTCACGCTGACGATCACGGAGGCCGGGTACCGTCTCGCCGCGGACGGCGGCCCCGACCTGGACGACCCCGCCGTCCGGAGCGATCTCGCCGCCCTCCGATCGGGAGGAGCGCCGACGACCGCGCTCGGCCGCCTCCTCCTCGGCCTCACCGCCCGGCGCGACGCCGGCTCCGGCCCGCTCGCCGTCGTCCCCTGCGACAACCTCTCCGGCAGCGGCCCTCTCGTGCGCCGTGGACTGCTCCTGCTCGCCGAGCGGCTCGACCCGTCGCTCGCCGACTGGATCGACAGCACCGTCTCGTTCGTGTCGACCTCCGTCGACCGGATCACCCCGGCCACCACGGCGGCGGACCGGGAGGCGGCGGCCGAGCTCACCGGCATCAGCGACGCCGCGTCCGTCGTGACCGAGCCGTTCCGCGACTGGGTCCTCTGCGGCGGCTTCCCCGCCGGCCGGCCCGCCTGGGAGCGCGCCGGAGCCCGCTTCGTGGACGACATCGAGCCCTTCGAGCGGCGCAAGCTGCGACTCCTCAACGGCGCGCACACGCTCCTCGCCGCCACCGGCCGCCGGCGGGGTCTCGCCACCGTCGCGGAGGCGATCGCCGACCCCGCCTGCCGGAGTGCCGTCGAGGCGTTCTGGGCGGAGGCGGCGGCCGGCCTCCCCGCCGGTCTCGACGCGGACGCCTACTGCGCCGCCCTCCTCGGGCGCTTCGGCAACCCCCGGATCGAGCACCGGCTCGAGCAGATCGGCGCCGACGCGACCGCCAAGCTCCGCATCCGGATCGCGCCCGTGCTCCTCGCCGAGCGCGCGGGCGGACACGGCGGAGCCGCCTCCCTCCGTGCCGTCGCCGACTGGATCGCACTGCTGCTCCAGGGTGAGCGCCTGCCCGACGCGCAGCGCCACGCCCTCGACCGCGCCCTCGGCTCCGCCCGGCCCGTCGAGGCGCTGCTGCGGCTCGTCGACCCGCGCCTCGCCGACGACCCGGCCCTCGTCGCCGCGGTCGCCGCTCAGGCGGCCTAGACCTCCACCCCGCCTCTCCGCGCGGCGCCTTCCGGCGCCGTCGGCAACCGATTGCCACCCTCGCACCGTCTCGACGCGGCGCGGATCCCGACGGGTCCGCGCCCGGGTAAAGGAGCCCGCATGACCCCCCTCACCACCGCGCCCGGAGCGCCCGCCGCTGAGAAGCTCTCGAAGCTGAGCATCGTGGGCTACGGCGCCGGCGACACGGCGAACAACCTCGCCTTCACCACCGCCACGATGTTCCTGCTCGTCTACTACACCGACGTCGCCGGGATCTCCGCGGCCGCGGCGGGCACGCTGCTGCTCGTCGTGCGGATCTTCGACGCGTTCGCCGACGTCTTCGCCGGCCGGGTCGTGGACCGCACCTACAGCAGGCGCTTCGGCAAGTTCCGGCCCTTCCTGATGTTCGGGTCGGTCCCGCTCCTGCTGCTCTCCGCCGCGACCTTCTCCGTCCCGCAGATCGGCGAGAGCGGAACCCTGCTCTACGCCTACCTGAGCTACGCCGCGCTCGGCCTCGCCTACAGCCTCGTCAACATCCCCTACGGCTCGCTCGCCGGAGCGATGACGCAGGTCGGCACCGAGCGCGCGAAGCTCGCCAGCGCCCGCGCCATCGGCGGCGCGATCGTGGGGGCCGGGCTCGGCACCTTCATGGCCCCGCTGGTCGTCCCCGGCGCCGATCTGCAGTCGCTCTTCTCGATCGTCACGCTGAGCTTCGTCGTCGTCGGCTCCGCGCTCTACCTCTTCACGATCCTGACCGCGAAGGAGCGCGTCCAGCGCGACGTCGCGCACGTCACGTTCCGTCAGAGCATGACGACCCTCCGCTCCAACCGGCCGCTGCTCTTCCTCTGCCTCAGCTCGTTCCTGTTCCTCACCGGGACGCTCGCGCTCCAGACCGTGCAGCTCTACTACCTGCGCGACGTGCTCGGATCGGTCCAGCTCTACGCCGCGATGTCGCTCATCCAGCTCGCCCTGACCTTCGGCCTGGCCGCCCTCGTCCCGACGATCGTGCGGCGGTTCGGCAAGCGCAACGCCTACATGGCCGGAGTCGCGGTCATGATCAGCGGCGGAACGGTCGTCTTCCTCGCTCCGGGCGACGCGGTGGCGGTCGGCTTCGGCGGACTGGTCCTCGCCTACGTCGGCATCCAGCTCGTCAACATGCTCGTCTGGGCGATCGAGGCCGACACCGTCGAGTACGGGGAGTGGAAGACCGGCATCCGCTCCGAGGGCACGATCTACGCCCTGTTCTCCTTCACCCGCAAGACCGGCCAGGCGGTCGGAGGCGCCCTCGCCGCGTACGCGCTGGCCTGGGGCGGCTACGTGGCCGGGGCCGCGGAGCAGAGCGAGCACGCCGAGTGGGGCATCCGCGCCGCCGCCGGCCTCATCCCGGCCGTCGCGGCCCTGCTCGCGGTGCTGATCATGGCGTTCTACCCGCTGACCGACCGCCGGCACGCGCAGATCGTCGCCGAGATAGCCGAGCGCCGCGAGAGCACGGGGCAGGCCGCGCCCGTGGCGCCCGGCCTCTCGACCGCCGCGTTCTCGATGGACCGCGCTCCCGGCCGGAACCCCTGACCCGATCCCCCACCACGAAAGGCATCCCATGAAGATCGACAAGGCCGAGGTCGTCGTCACCAGTCCCGACCGCAACTTCGTCACCCTCAAGCTCACGACCGACGACGGGCTGACCGGCCTCGGCGACGCGACCCTCAACGGCCGCGAGCTCGCCGTGGTCTCCTATCTCGCCGACCACGTCGTGCCGCTGCTCCTCGGTCGCGACGCCTCGCGCATCGAGGACACCTGGCAGTTCCTCTACCGGTCGTCCTACTGGCGCCGCGGGCCGGTCACGATGGCGGCGATCGCGGCGGTCGACACCGCCCTCTGGGACATCAAGGGCAAGGCCGCGGGCATGCCGCTCTACCAGCTGCTCGGAGGCGCGTCCCGCACCGGCCTGCTCGCCTACGGCCACGCGTCCGGGCGGACGGACGCGGAGCTGTTCGACAGCATCCGCGAGCACCAGGAGCAGGGGTACCGCGCGATCCGCGTGCAGACCGCGGTGCCGGGGCTGACCTCGATCTACGGCATCGCCTCCAACGCCGTCCTCGAGGGCAACGCCGGCGTGCGCTACGACCACGAGCCGGCGCAGCGCGGCGGCCTGCCGACCGAGGAGGACTGGGACACGCGCGCCTACCTGCGCCACGTCCCCCGCGTCTTCGAGGCCGTCCGCAACGAGTTCGGGCCGGAGCTCCCCCTCCTCCACGACGGCCACCACCGGATGACGCCGATCCAGGCCGCGGCCCTCGGCAAGTCCCTCGAGCCGTACGACCTCTTCTGGCTCGAGGACTGCACGCCCGCCGAGAACCAGGAGGCCCTCCGCCTCGTCCGGCAGCACACCACCACGCCCCTGGCGATCGGCGAGGTCTTCAACACCGTCTGGGACTACCAGCTCCTCATCCGCGAGCAGCTGATCGACTACATCCGGAGCGCGGTCACGCACACCGGAGGCGTCTCCCACCTCCGGAGGATCCTCGACCACGCCGCGCAGTACCAGATCAAGTCCGGGATGCACGGACCCACCGACGTCTCCCCGGTGGGAATGGCGGCCGCGATGCACCTGGGCCTGGCGATCCACAACTTCGGGATCCAGGAGTACATGAAGCACGGCGAGCGGACCGACAGCGTCTTCCAGCAGTCGTTCACCTGGAGCGAGGGACGGCTGCACCCGGGCGACGCCCCCGGTCTGGGCGTGGAGCTCGACGTCGACGCCGCCGGGAAGTACCCCTACGTGCGCGCGTACCTGCCCTTCAACCGACTCGCCGACGGCACCGTCCACGACTGGTGACCTGCCCCCCTCCGCCGAGGCGATCCCGGACCGTCGCGGGAGCCACGACCAGCGGGCTCCCTCGACGGTCCGGGGTTCCCCCCGCCGAGCACAGGCCGGTCAGGGCACGAAGCGGTAGCCCATGCCCGCCTCGGTCAGCAGGTGCCGCGGATGCGCGGGGTCGGGCTCGAGCTTCTTGCGCAGCTGCGCGAGGTAGAGGCGCAGGTAGCCGGTGTCGGTGACGTGCGCGGGGCCCCAGATCTCGGCCAGCAGCGAGCGGCGGGTCACCAGCTTGCCCGCGTTGCGGATGAGGATCTCGAGCACCTGCCACTCGGTCGGGGTGAGCCGCACGGAGACGCCGTCCCGCGTCGCGCTCTTGGCCACCAGGTCCACGGTCACCTCGCCGATCACAACCAGCGGCTCGCCGTCGGCCGGCTGCACCCGCCGCGAGAGGGCCCGGATGCGCGCGAGCACCTCGTCCATCGAGAACGGCTTGGTGACGTAGTCGTCCGCGCCGGCGTCGAGCGCGCCCACCTTGTCGGCCGCGCCCGTCCGCCCCGACACCACCAGGATCGGCGCGCTCGTCCAGCCGCGCAGTCCGTGGATGACCTCGACCCCGTCGAGCCGGGGCATGCCGAGGTCGATCATGTAGAGGTCCGGATGCTCGTCCACCGCGCGGTTGATCGCCTCGGTGCCGTCGCCGGCCGTCACCACGTCGTATCCGCGGGCGGTGAGCGTGATGCGCAGGGCGCGCAGGATCTGCGGGTCGTCGTCGGCGATCAGGATCTTCATGCGGCTCCTCCGGAGTCCTCGTGCGGGGCGGCGCCCGACCCGCCGTCGTGCGGGGCGGCAGGAGCGACGTGAGCCGCAGGAGCAGCGGCAGCAGTCTCCTTCGCCAGCGGCAGCGTCACCACCATCGTCAGCCCGCCCCCCGGAGTGTCCTCCGTCTCGAGCGTGCCGCCCATCCCCTCCGTGAACCCCTTCGAGAGCGCGAGGCCGAGGCCCAGGCCCGTCAGGTTGTCGTCGTCGCCGAGTCGCTGGAACGGCACGAAGATCTCCGCGCGGCGCTCCTCGGGCACCCCGGGGCCGTGGTCGACGATCCGCAGCTGCGCGCTCCCGCCGAAGGCGCTGGCGGCCACGCGCACCCGGGTCCCGGGCGGCGCGTAGCGGACGGCGTTCGCGAGCAGGTTGACCACGACGCGCTGCAGCAGCACGGCGTCGGCGAGCAGCGCCGGGCCCTCCGGATCGAGGTCGAGGTCGACCTCGCCGGGACCGAGCCCGAGCTCGTCGAGCGCGGGGAGCACCACGTCGGCGGCGTCGAGCGGAGCGAGCGCCACGGCGAGCGCCCCCGCCTCCAGCCGCGTCACGTCCAGCAGGTCGGTGACCAGCGCGGCGAGCACGGTGAGGCTCTCGTCGGCGGTGGCGAGCAGCTCCTCCCGGTCGCGCTCGCTCCAGACCACCTCGGGCGAGCGCAGACCGCTGACCGCCGCGGTGGCCGCGGCGAGGGGCCGGCGCAGGTCGTGGCTGACGGCCGACAGCAGGGCGCTGCGCACCCGGTCGGTCTCGGCCAGCGGAGCGAGGGAGCTGGCCGTCTCGCTGAGAGCCGCGTTCTCGAGCACCGAGTCCAGCTGGGCGGCGACGACCTGGAGCAGCCGCCGCTCGCTCCCCTCCAGCTCGCGGCCGTGCAGCTCGAGCACCGCGCCCTCGCCCACCGCGATGCGCGCGGGATCGCCGTCCGGCTGCGGCTCGCCGTCGGCCGCGACGAGCTCGCCGCCGCGCAGCAGCCGCACGCCGGTCAGCCCGAACGCCTCGCGCGAGCGCTCGAGGATCGCCTGCAGCGCCCCCTGCCCGCGGATCACGCCACCGGCGATCGTCGCCAGCAGCTCCGACTCCGCCCCCGACCGCTTGGCGGCCCGCGCCCGCCGGGCCGCGCGGTCGACCACGGCGCTGACGAGCGCCGCGTTCAGCACGTAGAGCACCAGCGCGAGCGCGTGCAGAGGCTCGTCGACGGTGATCGTGTAGAGCGGATCGACGAAGAAGAAGTCGAGGGTCAGCCCCGAGAGCACGGCCGCGAAGAGGGCCGGCCAGAGCCCGCCGACCAGCGCGACGACCACCACCAGCAGCTGGTACGAGAGCACGTCGCTCGTGATCGACTCGTCGCTGCGGAGGCTCGAGAGCAGCCAGGTCACCAGCGGGCCGCCCACGAGGGCGAGTGCCAGTCCCAGGAGGCGGCGCCGCAGCGTCAGGGCCCCGTCGAGCCTCGGCAGCACCGCGGTGCGCCCGGCGGCGGAGTGGCTGACGATGTGCACGTCGATGTTGCCGGACTCGCGGATCACCGTCGACGCGGTGCCGGGCGTCAGCGCCGAGGCGAGGCGGCTCCGCCTGCTCACGCCGATCACCAGCTGCGTCGCGTTCACCGAGCGGGCGAACTCGACCAGCGTGCGCGGCACGTCCTCGCCGACCACCTGGTGGTAGCTGCCGCCGAGCTTCTCGACCAGCACCCGCTGCGCCTCGAGCACGTGCGGCCGGGGAGTGCGGAGGCCGTCGGGGGTCACCACGTGCACGGCGAGCAGGTCGCCCCCGGAGGCGCGGGCCGCGATCCGCGCGCCGCGCCGCAGCAGGGTCTCCCCCTCCGGCCCGCCGGTGAGGGTCACGACCACGCGCTCGCGCGCCTCCCAGGTGCTGTCGATGCCGTGCTCGACGCGGTAGTCGCGGAGCGCGCTGTCGACCTCGTCGGCGAGCCAGAGCAGCGCGAGCTCGCGCAGGGCGGTCAGGTTGCCGAGCCGGAAGTAGTTGGAGAGCGCCGCGTCGATGCGCTCGGGCGGGTAGACGCGGCCGTCGGCGAGGCGGTCGCGCAGCGCCTGGGGCGCCAGGTCGACGACCTCGATCTGATCGGCGGCGCGGAGGACCGCGTCCGGGATCGTCTCGCGCTGCGGCGCTCCGGTGATCGCGTGCACCACGTCGTTGAGCGACTCGATGTGCTGGATGTTCACGGTCGAGAAGACGGTGATGCCGGCGTCGAGGAGCGTCCGCACGTCCTCCCAGCGCTTCTCATGCCGGGAGCCGGGGGCGTTGGTGTGCGCGAGCTCGTCGACCAGCGCGACCTCGGGCCGGCGGGCGAGCACCGCGTCGAGGTCCATCTCGTCGAGCAGCACGCCGCGGTGCTCGACGGCCCTCCTCGGCACGACCTCCAGCCCCTCGACCATCGCGGCGGTGGCGGAGCGGCCGTGCGTCTCGACCACGGCCACCACGACGTCGCGGCCCTCGGCGGCGAGCCGGCGGCCCTCCTCGAGCATCGTGTAGGTCTTGCCCACTCCGGGCGCGGCTCCGAGGAGCACGCGCAGGCGGCCCTTCGTCATGCTCCCGGCCTCCCCTCGTGCTCGCGGCTCCGGGGCGTCCCGGGCTCGCGGGACCGGCGTCGATCCGCTCGACCGGACGGTCCCGACGAGCCGATCGCGATTCTACGAGCCGGAGGGGCCACCGGAGCGGTCACAACCGTGCGAGAGCGGCGTTGAGCTCGAGCACGTCCACCGTCGGCTCGCCGAGGTACCCGAGCTCGCGGCCCGCGGTGTGCTCGTCGACCAGCGCGCGCACGGTACTCACGTCGAGCCCGCGGGCAGCGGCGACGCGGGGCGCCTGCAGCTGCGCGTAGGCGGGGCTGATCGCGGGGTCGAGCCCCGAGGCGGAGGTGGTCAGCGCATCGGCCGGCACAGCGGCCGGGTCGACGCCCTCGAAGGCGGCGATCGCGGCCCGGCGCTCCTCGACGGACGCGACCAGGTCGGCGTTCTCGGGGCCGAGGTTGCTGCCGGTCGAGGCCGCGGCGTCGTAGCCCGCGGCGGAGGGACGCGACTGGAACCACTCCGGCAGGGGCGCTCCGTCGGCGTCGGTGAACGACTGGCCGATGAGCGACGAGCCGATCACCGCGCCGTCCTGGCGCAGCAGCGAGCCGTTCGCCTGGGCGGGCAGGGCGAGCTGCCCGATCCCGAGCACCGCGAGCGGGTACGCCGCTCCCAGCAGCACGGTGAGCACGATCATCGCGCGCAGCGCGACACCGTAGGGACGGAACATGGTCTCTTCTCTCTGTCTTCGGTGGTCGGGTCGGGCGGGTCAGAAGCCGGGGATCGCGGCGACGATGAGGTCGACGAGCTTGATCCCGAGGAACGGAGCGATCACTCCGCCCAGCCCGTAGACCAGGAGGTTGCGGCTGAGGATGCGCGAGGCGGCGACCGGGCGGTACGCCACTCCCCGCAGCGCGAGCGGGATCAGCACGACGATCACCAGCGCGTTGAACACGATCGCCGAGAGGATCGCCGAGGCCGGCGAGTGCAGCTGCATCACGTTCAGCACCGCGAGCCCGGGGAAGACCCCCGCGAACATCGCCGGGATGATCGCGAAGTACTTCGCCACGTCGTTCGCGATCGAGAACGTGGTGAGCGCGCCGCGGGTGATCAGCAGCTGCTTGCCGATCCGCACGATGTCGATGAGCTTGGTGGGGTCGGAGTCGAGGTCGACCATGTTGCCCGCCTCCTTCGCCGCCGAGGTGCCGGTGTTCATCGCCACGCCCACGTCGGCCTGCGCGAGGGCCGGGGCGTCGTTGGTGCCGTCGCCGGTCATCGCGACCAGCGCGCCGCCCTCCTGCTCGCGCCGGATCAGGGCGAGCTTGTCCTCGGGGGTCGCCTCGGCGAGGTAGTCGTCGACTCCCGCCTCCGCCGCGATCGCCTTCGCGGTCAGCGGGTTGTCGCCCGTGATCATCACGGTGCGGATGCCCATCGCGCGCAGCTCCGAGAAGCGCTCGGCGAGCCCGTCCTTCACCACGTCCTTCAGGTGCACGACGCCGAGCAGGCGGGCGCCGTGGGCGTCCTTCACCGCGACGACCAGGGGCGTGCCGCCGCTCTCCGAGACGCCGTCGACGAGCACCATGAGGCGCGCCGCGACCGCGGACGGCAGCGGTCCCTCCTCCTCCACCCAGGCACGCACGGCCGAGCCGGCGCCCTTGCGGATGGAGGAGCCGTCGGGGAGGTCGAGCCCGCTCATCCGGGTCTGCGCGGTGAAGGGCACCACGGCGGCCTGAGCGGGCTCGACGGCGGGGCGGCCCGAGTCGCCCGCGAGGTCGACGATCGACTTCCCCTCGGGCGTCGGGTCGCTGAGCGAGGAGGAGGCGGCCGCGTCGACGAGGGCGGCCTGCGCCACTCCGTCGAGGGGGAGGAACGCCACCGCACGGCGGTTGCCGTAGGTGATCGTCCCCGTCTTGTCGAGCAGGAGCGTCGTGACGTCGCCCGCCGCCTCCACGGCCCGGCCGGACATCGCGAGCACGTTGCGCTGCACGAGGCGGTCCATGCCGGCGATGCCGATGGCCGAGAGGAGGGCGCCGATGGTGGTCGGGATGAGGCAGACGAGCAGGGCGACCAGCACCGGGACGCTCACGGAGGCTCCCGCGAACGAGGCGATCGGGTTGAGGGTCAGCACGACCACGACGAACACGATCGAGAGGCTCGCCAGGAGGATGTCGAGCGCGATCTCGTTCGGCGTCTTCTGCCGCGACGCGCCCTCGACCAGGCCGATCATCCGGTCGACGAAGGTCTCGCCCGGCCGGGAGGTGATCCGCACCACGATCCGGTCCGAGAGCACTCGCGTGCCGCCCGTCACCGCGCTGCGGTCGCCTCCGCTCTCGCGGACGACCGGCGCCGACTCTCCGGTGATCGCCGACTCGTCGATGGAGGCGATGCCCCAGACGATGTCGCCGTCGCCGGGGACGAGGTCGCCCGCCTCCGCCACGACCACGTCGCCCAGCTGCAGCTCGGCCGAGGAGACCTCGACCAGGCGGGCCGACAGGGCGGAGGGGTCCGCGGGGTCGTAGTCGACCACGCGCCGGGCCGGAGTGCTGGTGCGGGTGGCGCGCAGGCTCTCGGCCTGGGCCTTGCCGCGGCCCTCGGCCACCGACTCCGCGAGGTTCGCGAACACCACGGTGAGCCAGAGCCAGATCGCGATGCCGGCCGTGAAGGTGACGGGCACCGTCGATCCGCCCGACTCCTCCGGCCCGCCGAGGAACGGCTCGGCGATCGCCAGCACCGTGGTCAGCACGGCGCCGACCTCGACGATGAACATCACGGGGTTGCGCCACATCAGGCGCGGATCGAGCTTGCGCAGCGCTCCGGGGAGGGCAGCGGCGAGCTGGCGCGGCCCGAGGGCGGCGCGGGTGGGGCGCGCGGGTTCCGCGGGGGCCTCGGTGAGTGCAGTGGTCATCGGAGTCGCAGTCCTTCCGCCAGGGGGCCCAGCGCGAGTACGGGGAAGTAGGTGAGCGCGGTCACGACGACCGTGACGCCCACGAGGAGGCCGACGAACTGCGGCCGGTGGGTGGGCAGCGTGCCGGCGCTGGAGGGCACCGGCGACTGCGCCGCGAGCGAGCCGGCCAGGGCGAGCACCAGCAGGATCGGGAGGAAGCGGCCGAGGAGCATCGCGACGCCGAGCGCCGTGTTGAGCCAGGGCGTGTTCGCTGTCAGCCCCGCGAACGCCGAGCCGTTGTTGTTGGACGCGGAGGTGAAGGCGTAGAGCACCTCCGAGAGCCCGTGCAGCCCGGGGTTCAGGATCGACGTGCTCTCCACGTCCTCCCGCACCGCCGGGATCGCGAAGCTCAGGGCCGTGCCTGCCAGCACGAGCGTCGGCGTCACGAGGATGTAGAGGCTCGCGAGCTTGATCTCGCGCGGGCCGAGCTTCTTGCCCAGGTACTCGGGCGTCCGGCCGACCAGCAGCCCGCCGACGAACACGGCCAGCACCGCGAGCACGAGCATCCCGTAGAGGCCCGAGCCGACGCCGCCGGGGGCGACCTCGCCGAGCATCATGTTGAGCATCGGCAGCATGCCGCCGAGCGCGGTGAAGGAGTCGTGCATCGCGTTGACGGCGCCGGTCGAGGTGAGCGTCGAGGCGGTCGCGTAGAGGGCGGAGCCGGCGATGCCGAAGCGCGTCTCCTTGCCCTCCATCGCGGCTCCGGCGGCCTGCGCCGCGGATCCGCCGCCCGCCGCCTCCAGCGCGGTGAGGGCCGCGAGCGACACGACGAAGATCGTCGCCATCGCCGCGAGGATCGCGCGCCCCTGCCGCACGTCGCCGACCATCCGGCCGAAGGTGCGCGGCAGCGAGAACGGGATCGCGAGGATCAGCACGATCTGCAGCAGCGACACCCACGCCGAGGGGTTCTCGAACGGATGCGCGGAGTTGGCGTTGAAGTAGCCGCCGCCGTTGGTGCCGAGCAGCTTGATCGCCTCCTGCGAGGCCACCGCGCCGCCCGGGATGCTCTGCTCGCCGCCGGTGAGCGTGGTCACCGTCAGCGGGCCGTTCAGGTTCTGGATCACGCCGCCCGCGATCATCACGACCGCCGCCACCACCGCGAGGGGCAGCAGGAGGCGCAGTGTGCCGCGCACGAGGTCGACCCAGAAGTTGCCGAGCGTTCCGGAGGAGCGGCGCGCGAATCCGCGGATCAGCGCCACCGCCACGGCAAGGCCCACGGCCGCCGAGACGAAGTTCTGCACGGCGAGGCCGCCGAGCTGCACCGCGAAGCCGAGGGTCGCCTCCGGGGAGTAGGACTGCCAGTTGGTGTTGGTGACGAACGAGACTGCGGTGTTGAACGCCAGCCCCTCCGGCACCGCGGGCAGGCCGAGGGAGCCGGGCAGGACCGCCTGGAGGCGCTGCATCCCGTAGAGCAAGATCACGCCGACGAGAGAGAAGGCCAGCACCGCCCGGAGGTAGGCGCGCCAGCTCTGCTCGCCCGCGGAGTCGACCCCGATGAGGCGGTAGACGCCGCGCTCGAGGGCGAGATCGCGCGTCGAGGTGTAGACGCGGAACATGTGGTCGCCGAGGGGGCGGTGGAGGAGGGCGACGGCCAGGCCGACGGTCGCGACCTGGAGGACGGCGAGGAGCGGATCCATCAGAAGCGCTCCGGTCGGATCAGGGCCGCGACGAGGTAGACGACGGCGGCGAGCGCCAGCACGGCCGCGAGGGCGTCGAAGACGATCACCGGCCCGCCTCCTTCTCGCGGGTCCCGCGGGTCGCCGAGGGGGGCGGTCCGCCCAGCCGCTCGACCCCCTTCGCGGCGAGAGCGATGAGCGAGAAGAGGGCGAGCACGCCGAGGAGGTAGGCGAGGTCGAGCACGGAGGACTCCATCCGGGGAGCGGACGACGCCCGGGACCGGACGCCTGCCGGGAAGCGGCACAGGAAGCGATGCAACACCTCGCGGGGGCCCCTCAGAGCGGTCCTCACGGTTCCCCTACGGCCCGGCCCGGAGTCCTCGCGTTTCCCTCACGCGGACGGCGACGGGCGCCCGGCGGAGGGGCGCGAGCCGGGCGGGAGCCGAGCGGTGAGAGCGTTCTCCCGCAGCAACGGCGGGGATCGGCGTCCCGAAGATCACATTTCGGCATCGCCTGGACAAATTCGCCGCCCGCGCTTTACTCCCCCCGATCGAAGGAATATGTTCTCTCCGTGGACAAAGCCCCTCGGGGCTCTCCCGCCCTCCCGGGCGACGACACGACGACGTGCGCCACACGTGCACGCCTCTTGTCGTCCTCTCCCTCGGACACTGCTTTCAGAGAGGAATGCACTCCATGAAGTTCTCCCGCGGCATCACCACGCTGGCCGCCGCCGGCATCATCTCCCTCGGCCTCGCGGCCTGTTCCGCGAGCCCCGCCAACTCCGGAGGCGCCGCTGCCGGCGCCGGCGCGGAAGGCGACTGCACCGTCGGCATCTCGATGCCCACGCGCAGCCTCGAGCGCTGGATCAACGACGGAGAAGGCCTCCAGTCGCAGCTCGAGGGCGACGGCTGCACCGTCGACCTCCAGTACGCCGACAACAAGACCGATCAGCAGATCTCGCAGATCCAGAACCAGATCGCCGGCGGCTCCAAGATCCTGGTCATCGCCGCGATCGACGGCGAGGCGCTCGCGCCCGTCCTCGCCGAGGCGAAGAAGCAGAACGCCACCGTCATCGCCTACGACCGTCTCATCAACGGCACCGCGGACGTCGACTACTACGCGACCTTCGACAACTACAAGGTCGGCCAGCTCCAGGGCCAGTACATCGAGTCGACCCTCGACCTGAAGAACGCCGCGGGCCCCTTCACCCTCGAGCCCTTCGCCGGCAGCCCCGACGACAACAACGCGAAGTTCTTCTTCTCCGGCGCGTGGGACGTCCTGCAGCCCTACATCGAGAGCGGCAAGCTCACCGTCCCGTCGGGCAAGTCGCCCGCGTCGGACGACGACTGGGCCTCGATCGGCATCCAGGGCTGGGCCTCCGACAAGGCGCAGTCCGAGATGGACAACCGCCTCTCCTCCTTCTACACCGGCGGCCAGAAGGTCGACGTCGTGCTCTCCCCCAACGACAGCCTGGCGATCGGCATCGAGGCCTCGCTGAAGTCGGCCGGCTACACCCCCGGCGCCGACTACCCGGTCATCACCGGCCAGGACGCCGACAAGGCCAACGTCAAGGCGATCCTCGCCGACGAGCAGTCCATGACGGTCTGGAAGGACACCCGCACCCTCGGCGACCGCGTCTTCCAGATGGTGCAGTCGATCGTCGCGGGCGAGGAGCCCGAGGTCAACGACACCGAGACCTACGACAACGGCGAGAAGGTCGTCCCGTCCTACCTGCTGGAGCCGCAGGTCGTCACGAAGGACGACGTGCAGTCGGTCCTCGTCGACTCCGGCTTCCTCAAGGCCGGCGACGTCGGACTCTGATCCGTCGGGCGGGGGCGGGGAGGAGCGATCCTCCCCGCCCCCGCCTCCCCGTCCGCACACCACTCCCCCCCAACGAAGTGAGGCCCTGTTGGCCAGTCCCATCCTCATCATGCGCGACATCGTCAAGGAGTTCGGCGGCGGCGTCCGCGCCCTCGACGGCGTCTCGCTCTCGGTCCAGCCCGGCGAGGTCCACGCCATCTGCGGCGAGAACGGCGCCGGCAAGTCGACCCTGATGAAAGTCCTCTCCGGCGTGTACCCGTACGGCAGCTTCGAGGGCACCATCGAGTTCGAGGGCGAGGAGGCGCAGTACCGGTCGATCAACGACAGCGAGGCCGACGGCATCGTGATCATCCACCAGGAGCTCGCCCTCAGCCCCTACCTCTCCATCGCCGAGAACATCTTCCTCGGCAACGAGAAGTCGACCCGCGGCGTCATCAACTGGAACGCGACCAACGCGGAGGCGGCCAAGCTGCTCGCCCGCGTCGGCCTCGCCGAGAGCCCCGCGACCAAGATCCTCGAGCTCGGCGTCGGCAAGCAGCAGCTCGTCGAGATCGCCAAGGCCCTCGCCAAGGAGGTGAAGCTCCTCATCCTCGACGAGCCCACCGCCGCCCTCAACGACGAGGACAGCGACCACCTGCTCGGCCTGATCGACCAGCTCCGCAAGCAGGGCATCACCTGCATCATCATCAGCCACAAGCTGAAGGAGATCCGCGCCATCGCGGACACCGTCACGATCATCCGCGACGGCCGCACCATCGAGAGCTTCCCGATGGCCGGCGAGGAGGCGTCCGAGAGCCGGATCATCCGCGCGATGGTCGGCCGCGACCTCAACAGCATGTTCCCGCCGCGCGACCCGCAGATCGGCGAGGAGAAGCTGCGCGTCGAGAACTGGACGGTCCACCACCCCGTCGACATCAATCGCGTGGTCGTCGACGATGCCTCCTTCACCGTCCGCGCCGGCGAGATCGTCGGCTTCGCGGGCCTGATGGGCGCCGGACGCACCGAGCTCGCGATGAGCATCTTCGGGAGGAGCTACGGCACCGGGATCTCCGGCCGCGTCTACAAGGACGGCGAGGAGATCCAGACCCGCACCGTCGACGAGGCGATCCGCAACGGCCTCGCCTACGCGACCGAGGACCGCAAGCGCTACGGGCTCAACCTCATCGGCGACATCACCGTCAACGTCTCGGCCGCCGCGCTCTCGCGCCTGGCCCGGCTCGGCGTGATCGACAAGCACCGCGAGTACAAGGTCGCCGACTCGTACCGATCGAAGATGAACATCAAGGCGCCGACCGTCTCGGCCGTCACGGGGAAGCTCTCCGGCGGCAACCAGCAGAAGGTCGTCCTCTCGAAGTGGATCTTCTCCGGTCCCGACGTGCTGATCCTCGACGAGCCCACCCGCGGCATCGACGTGGGAGCCAAGTACGAGATCTACGGGATCATCAACGAGCTCGCGGCCCAGGGCAAGGCGGTCGTCGTCATCTCGTCCGAGCTGCCCGAGCTGATCGGCCTCGCCGACCGCATCTACACCATCTCCGAGGGACGGATCACGGGCGAGATCGATCGCGCCGACGCCACCCAGGAGCACCTCATGCACTACATGACCGCCGGAAAGGAACAGGCCCGATGAGCGCCACGACCACCACAGCGCCGGCGGACACGCCCGCCAACACGCCCTCCACCCCGCCCAAGCGCTCGCGCCGGCTGAACATCAACCTCCGGCAGTACGGCATCCTCGCCGCGCTGGCCATCATCATCCTGCTCTTCCAGGTGCTGACCGGCGGGCGCCTGCTCCTGCCCGGCAACGTCAACAACCTGATCCAGCAGAACGCCTACGTGCTGATCCTCGCGATCGGCATGGTGATGGTCATCATCGCCGGCCACATCGACCTCTCGGTCGGCTCGGTCGTGGCGATGGTCGGCGCCATCTCGGCGATCGCGATGAACAACTGGGGCCTGCCCTGGTGGGCGGCCGTCGTCGTCGCCCTCGTCACCGGCGCCGCCGTCGGAGCATGGCAGGGCTTCTGGGTCGCCTTCGTCGGCATACCGGCGTTCATCGTGACCCTCGCGGGCATGCTGATCTTCCGCGGCTTCACCCTCGTCCTCCTCACCGGCGGAACGATCAACGGCCTCCCCACCGAGTTCACCGCGATCGGCGCCGGCTGGCTGCCGGGCGTCCTCGGCGGCATCGCCGGGCGCGACGCGCTCACCCTGGTCCTCGGCCTGATCGTCTGCGTCGTCCTCGTGGCCCAGCAGCTCCGCAGCCGCGCGACCCTCCGCCGCCTCGAGCTGCCCCGCGAGCCCATCGGCTCGCTGGTCGCGAAGTCGGCCATCGCCGTCATCGCGATCATGGCCCTCTCCTGGCTGCTCGCCGGCTACAGCGGAACCCCGATCATCCTGATCGTGCTCGCCGTGCTGATCCTCGCCTACAGCTTCGTGCTCGGCCGGACGGTCTTCGGCCGCCACATCTACGCGATGGGCGGCAACCTGTTCGCCGCGATGATGTCCGGCGTCAAGACGAAGTGGGTGAACTTCTTCATCTTCGTCAACATGGGCGCACTGGCCGGAGTCGCGGGCATCGTCAGCACCGCCCGCGCCGGCGGTGCGGTCGCCTCGGCCGGACAGAACTACGAGCTGGACGCGATCGCCGCGGTCTTCATCGGCGGCGCCGCCGTCCAGGGAGGTGTCGGCACCGTCGTCGGAGCCGTCATCGGCGGACTCGTGATGGGCGTGCTCAACATGGGCCTCTCCATCCTCTCGGTCGACGCGGCCTGGCAGATGGCGATCAAGGGCTTCGTGCTCCTGCTCGCGGTGGCGTTCGACATCTTCAACAAGCGCCGCGCCGGCGGCCGCTAGGCGAACGCCGGGCGCCGCCCAGCGGCGCTCCTCGTCCTTCTCTTCTACAGTTCTCGGGCGCGGCTTCTCCTCGGGGGAGCCGCGCCCGAGTGCATCCGAGACCCGTCGGGGTCCAGCGACAGGCAGGCGATCATGGCAGGAGCAGTCGGAGCCTCCAGCAACGCGCTGCTGCGCCGCACGAACCTCGCGAGCCTCGCGACGCTGGTGCACCGCTCCGGTCCCACCAGCCGCGCCGAGCTCGGCCGCCTCACCGGGCTGAACCGCTCCGCCGTCGCGAACCTGGTCGGCGAGCTGAGCGAGCTCGGCTGGGTGGCGGAGGAGACCACCGCGCCGGACGGCCGCATCGGCCGCCCCAGCGCCACCGTCGTCCCCGGCGACCGGTTCGCGGCCGTGGGCGTCCACCTCGACACCGATGCGATCATCGTCGGCCTCGTCGGGCTGCACGGCGAGCTGCTGCGCCGCGTCCGCTTCGACACCCCCAAGCCCGCGAGCCCGGCCACGGTGGTCCGCGTCGTCACCGGCATCGTCGAGGGCTTCCGCTCCGAGCGGGAGTCGCTGCGCACGCTGGTCGGCGCGGGCGTCGCCGTCCCCGGCCTCGTCCAGGCCGACTCCGGCTTCGTCCACCGCGCCCCGCACCTGGGCTGGCGCGACGTCGACCTCGCCACCCAGCTGAGCCGCGCCCTCGACCTCCCGGTCGCCGTCGGCAACGACGCGACCCTCGGCGCCATCGGCGAGTCCCTCTTCGGAGCCGCGCACGGCGTGGCCGACGTCGTCTACGTCACCGGCGGCGCGGGCGGCATCGGCGGAGGAGTCATCATCGGCGGCGTCCCGCTCCAGGGCTCCTCGGGGTTCGCGGCCGAGCTGGGCCACACCCTCGTCGCCACGAACGGCCGCCTCTGCGGCTGCGGCCGGCGCGGCTGCCTGGAGGCCGAGGTCCGGATGCGCTCCCTCCTCGACGTCCTCGGCGCCCGCGTCCTCGACCAGGACGAGCTCGACATCGCCCTGGGCACCTCCCGCGACCCCGCCGTCCTCGGCGAGGTCGCCCGCCAGGTCGACCTGCTCTCGGAGGGCCTGTCCACCTACATCAACCTCTTCAACCCCACCGCGGTCGTGCTCGGCGGCTTCCTCGGCTCGCTGCTCACCGTCGACCGCGAGCGCCTCGCCGCCCGCGTCTCCGCCCGGGCCCTGAGCGACCTCGCGCGCGGCGTGCGGATCGAGCGAGCCGCCCTGCGCTCGAGGCTGGAACTCGTCGGCGCCGCGGAGCTACCCTGGCGGCGGGCGCTGGCGGATCCCGCCGCCGTCACCGGGGGCGCGCAGCCGCCGGGTGGGAGCAGCAGCCGCGAGGACGCTCTGGGCGCCCGCGCCTGACCCCGGCACTCGAGTGCCGGCACCGCGTCGAGGAGGACGAGCATGGCCGACTGGAACGACACGATCATCGAGGAGTTCCGCGCGAACGGCGGGACCGTGACCACGGGCGGCTTCGGGAGGAGCCTCGTGCTGGTGCACCACCGCGGCGCCCGCTCCGGTGAGGAGCGCGTGACTCCGCTGATGGCGCTGCACCCCTCCGAGGACGTCTGGCTGCTCGCCGCGTCCGCCGCCGGTGCGCCGAAGCACCCCGCCTGGTTCCACAACATGATCGCCCACCCGGACCTGGCGATCGAGACCCCCGACGACGGCACCGTCGACGTCCGGGCGCGCGTCCTCGCCGGGGAGGAGCGCGACGCAGGCTGGGCCCGCTTCACCACCGCCTCCGCCGGCTTCCTCGACTACGAGAAGCGCACCACCCGCACCATCCCGGTCGTGGAGCTCACCCGCCGCTGACCGCGGCTCGTCAGCGCAGCGGCACGGGCACCGTGTCCGGCGTGCTCCAGCGCAGCGCGATCCGCTCGCGGAAGCCGCCGCTGCGCAGCTCCGCCTCGAGCGCGTCGATCACCACGGGGAGCAGCGCGCGCCGCTCGATCAGCAGGTCGAGCACGAGCCGGTCGCCCGCCGTCAGCAGCACCGGGCCCGATCCGGGCAGCACCGTGATCCACTGGCACTCCCCCACCTGCACGCTCCGGTGCCGGCGGAGACGTCGGAGCAGCTCGGGCAGCGCCCGCGGATCGAGGGCGGACACGTCGGCACGGAGGGCGATCACCCCGCGAGCGTGCCCGCGACGGACGACCTCCCGCCGACCTCCCGGTGAACACCGCGCCTCCGCGGGACGCCGTCCGCGAGAACGACACGACAGGAGCCCGCCCCGCGGCGCCCCGCACCCGGGAACGGGAGAAGCCCCCGACCGGACATCCGATCGGGGGCTTCTCTCCGGTTCTCTCGAACCCGGTTCTCATGAACTCCGGTTCTCATGAATTCTGGTGCGCGAGGGGGGAGTTGAACCCCCACGCCCTTTCGGGCACACGGACCTGAACCGTGCGCGTCTGCCTATTCCGCCACTCGCGCTCACCAGCGGCACCGAAGCGCCGACGAGAAATCGTAGCATCCCCCGGCCTCCGAGCCGAACCGGCACCCGCCGCCCCGGGCCGTCGCTCCCCCGGGAGCCGCCACCGGGCCGCCCCGGTGAGAGCGCGCACACGGCACTCCGGCCGCGAAACCACCGCGGAGGATCGCGCATCCAGACCATCCCAGTAACATGCCCGTAGCCGTGCGCGGCGCAGACCAAGAAGAGGAAGCGGCGACGGGCGCGCAGACATCTCGATCCGTGCGCGACCGCCGAGAAGGCGAAGAACCGGAAGATCGGAAGACTGTGGGCATACTGGACAACTTCGAGAAGGGACTCGAGCGCGTCGTCAACGGCGCGTTCGCGCGGACCTTCAAGTCGGGTCTGCAGCCGGTCGAGCTCGCCTCCGCCCTCCGCCGGGAGCTCGACACCTCCGCCGCCGTGGTCAGCCGCGACCGCATCCTCGTCCCCAACAGCCTGGTCCTGCGGATGTCCGCGACCGACCTCGACCGGATGCAGCGCCTCGGCGCCACCCTGATCGACGAGCTCACCACGGTCGCCACCGAGCACGCCACCAAGCAGGGCTTCCGCTTCCCCGGCCCGATCGACATCTCGCTCGCCGTCGATCCGGCGCTCAGCGACGGCATGGTCGAGGTCGACTCCCGCAGCGTGAAGGGCACCGTCGCCTACACGCCCGTCCTCGACATCGACGGCCGGCGCCACCCGATCACGAAGGCGCGCACCGTCATCGGCCGCGGCAGCGACGCCGACATCACCGTCGACGACTCGGGCACGTCCCGCAAGCACGTCGAGATCCTCTGGGACGGCTCCCGCGCCCAGGTGCACGACCTCGGGTCCACGAACGGCTCCAAGCTCGACGGCCGGCCCGTCACGCAGGCGCCCCTGGCCCCCGAGCAGACCATCACGATCGGGCGCACCTCGATCGTCTACCGCGTCGTGCAGGGCTCCGCGCCCGCACGCACCGACCGCCCGTCGTCCGGCAGGGCAGCCGGACGCGGCTCCGAGGGATTCTGGGACGACCGGCTATGAGCGAGCTCACTCTCTTCCTCCTGCGCATCGCGTTCCTCGCGCTGCTGTGGTTCTTCGTGTTCGGCATCGTCTACGCGCTGCGCTCCGACCTGTTCGGGCAGCGCGTGCGCAAGCTGCCGCCCGGCGCGCAGGCCGCGTCCCCCGAGGCCCCGTTCGTGACGGCGGCCCAGCCCGTGGTCGCTGCGGCCGCCCCGGCTCCCGCGCCCGCGCAGCCCGCCTCCCCATCGGCCCCCTCGGCCCGGAGGAGCCGCGAGGCCGCCGCCGAGCGCGCCGAGCAGGGAGGTGCCGCCACGGTCCACACGGCGCAGCGCCTCGTGATCACCTCGGGCCCCAAGCGGGGCACCGAGCTCGAGCTGACCGGCGACCCGCTGACGATCGGCCGCTCCGCCGAGTCGACGCTGGTCATCCGCGACGACTACACCTCGACCCACCACGCGCGCCTGCTCCTCTGGAACGACGAGTGGATGATCCAGGACCTCGACTCCACCAACGGCACCTTCCTCGACGGCCGCCGTGTCGGCGCGCCCACCAAGGTGCCGCTGGACACGCCCGTGAAGGTCGGCACCACCACCTTCGAACTGCGGCGGTCGTAGCGCGTGGCCCCCACTCCGGAGAGCGGCTCCGGCCACGGCGCGGTGCGCGAGAGCGCCGCCGTCTCGCACGTCGGCAGGATCCGCTCGAACAACCAGGACTCCGGCTACGCGGGCCGGCAGCTCTTCGTCGTCGCCGACGGCATGGGCGGCCACGCGGGCGGCGACGTCGCCTCCTCCATCGCGATCAAGCGCATCGCGGAGGCGGACCGCGTCTACGCCTCCACCTACGAGGCCGAGGACGAGCTCAAGCGCACCCTGCTGGCGGCCAACACCCTGCTGGCCGACGCCGTCGTCGACCACCCCGAGCTCACCGGCATGGGCACCACCGTCAGCGCGATCGCCCGCGTCGGCGAGTCGGTGGCGATCGCGCACATCGGCGACTCCCGCATCTACGTCCTCCGCGACGGCCGGCTCGAGCAGGTCACGACCGACCACACTTTCGTGCAGCGCCTCGTCGACTCCGGCCGCATCACGGAGGAGGAGGCGATGACGCATCCGCGCCGCTCCGTCCTGATGCGGGTCCTCGGCGACGTGCACACCAACCCCGAGATCGACACGCTCACGCTCGAGACCGAGCCGCACGACCGCTGGCTGATCTGCTCCGACGGCCTCTCCGGCGTCGTCCCGCACGACGAGATCCTCAAGGAGCTCAGCCGCGACGAGACCGCCCAGCAGGTGGCCGACCGCCTGATCCGCGACAGCCTCTCGCACGGCGCCCCGGACAACGTCACCGTCGTCGTCCTCGACATCCCCGGGGCGGGCGACACCGCGCGCATCCTCGCCCCCGTGGAGGAGCCGGTGGTCGTCGGATCGGCCGCCGCGCCCACGCCCTTCAGCACCGACGACTCGCAGAACCGCGTCCGGATCCCCGGCCTCCGCCTGCACACCCGGGCTCCCGCCGCGCAGGGCCCCACCCACTTCGAGCCCGCGTCCGAGGACTACCTCGACGAGCTGATCGAGGAGGACCGCCGCCGGCACCTGCGCCGCCGCATCACCTGGCTCGTCGGCCTGTCCCTCGTGCTCATCATCGGATTCCTCGGGATCCTCTTCGCCTACGACTGGACGCAGTCGCGCTTCTACGTCGGCACCGACGGGGACACCGTGATCATCTACCAGGGCATCCAGCAGTCGGTCGGCCCGCTCTCGCTCTCGGAGGTGAAGGAGGACACGGGCATCCCGCTCGACTCCCTCCGCGCCTACGACGTCGAGCAGCTGGAGCAGACGATCAGCGCCGACTCCTACGCCGGCGCGGTCGACATCGTCGAGCGCCTCACGGACGCGAACGGAGCACCATGACGGACGCCGCCACGGCCACCGCCCGCCCCGCCCCCGAGCGGCAGGGCTTCTTCCGCCAGAAGCTGCGCAATCTCGAGCTCCTGCTCCTGATCGGCGCATGCCTCATCGACGCCGGCGCGATCGTGCTCGTGCAGCTCGGCGCCCTCGGCTCGATCGACACCACGCTGGTCTCGCTGGGCGCCGGCCTCTCGGCGCTCGTGCTCGCCGTGCACGTCGTGCTGCGCTTCGCGGCCCCCGCGGCCGACCCCTTCCTCCTCCCGATCGCCACCGTGCTGAACGGCCTGGGCGTCGCCGAGATCTACCGGATCGACATCGCCGACGGCGCGACCGGCTGGGAGTCGGTGGCGGTGCGGCAGATCTTCTGGAGCGCCCTGGCCGTCGTGGCGGCGATCGTGGTGCTGCTGGTCATCCGCAACCACCGCGTGCTGTTCCGCTACACCTACGTCGCCGGGTTCGCGGCGATCGTGCTGCTCCTGCTGCCGCTCCTGCCCTTCATCGGCCGCGAGGTCAGCGGCGCGCGCGTCTGGATCGGGATCGGCGACGTGGCGAGCTTCCAGCCCGGCGAGATCGCCAAGATCGCCCTCGCGGTCTTCTTCGCCGGCTACCTCGTGCGCAACCGCGACTCCCTCTCGATGGTGGGCCGCACCGTCCTCGGGATGCGCTTCCCGCGCCTGCGCGACCTCGGCCCGATCCTGGTGGTCTGGGCGGTCACGATGGGCGTCATCGTCTTCCAGCGCGACCTGGGGACGGCTCTGCTCTACTTCGGCCTGTTCCTGGTCATGCTCTACGTCGCGACCGGCCGCACCAGCTGGGTCCTCATCGGCGTCGGCCTGTTCCTCGGCGGCGCGCTGCTGGCGAGCCAGACGCTCGACTACGTGGGCAACCGCTTCGCCAACTGGCTCGAGCCCTTCAGCGCCGAGCGCTACGGGGCGGATCCGGGCGGCAGCTACCAGCTCGTGCAGGGCCTCTTCGGCCTCGCGCACGGCGGGCTGCTCGGCACGGGCCTCGGCCAGGGGATGCCGGATCTCACGCCGGTCCCGCAGTCCGACTACATCATCGCCAGCCTCGGCGAGGAGCTGGGCCTCGCCGGGCTCTTCGCGATCTTCGGCCTCTACCTCCTGCTGGTCTCGCGCGGGTTCCGCATCGGCTTCGCCGGGCAGGACGACTTCGGGCGCCTCCTGGGAGTCGGCCTCTCGTTCGTGATCGCCCTGCAGTGCTTCATCGTCATCGGAGGCGTCACCCGCGTCATCCCGCTGACCGGCCTGACCACGCCGTTCCTCGCCGCCGGCGGCTCCTCCCTCGTGGCGAACTGGATGATCGTGGCGGTGCTGCTGCGCCTGTCCGACACAGTCCGCAGTCAGCCTCGTCTGGTGGTGTGATCCGTCGATGAACCGAGAACTCAAACGGGTGAGCCTCGTCGTGCTGACGATGTTCGTGGCCCTCTTCCTCTCCACCACCACCATCCAGGTGATCCAGGCCGACTCCCTCGACGAGGACGGCCGCAACACGCGGACCCTCTACGAGAGCTTCTCGACAGAGCGCGGTGCGATCCTCGCCGGCGGTCAGCCGATCGCCTCCTCGACGCCGTCGGACGACCTCTACAAGTTCCAGCGGCAGTACGCGAACGGCCCGCTCTACTCCGCCGTGACCGGCTACTTCACCCTGAACCAGGGCACCACCGGCATCGAGCGCACGCTCAACGACTACCTCTCGGGCACCTCGAACTCGCAGTTCTTCGACGAGATCAACAACCTCGTCACGGGCCAGGACCCGAAGGGCGCGTCGGTCGAGCTCTCGATCGACCCGGTCGCCCAGCAGGCCGCCTTCGACGCGCTCGGCGACTACACGGGGGCCGTCGTCGTGACGGAGCCGGCCACCGGCCGCATCCTCGCGATGGTCTCGAAGCCCGCCTTCGATCCCACCGCGCTCGCCTCCCACGACACCGACGACGTCCTCGCCGCCTACCGGGCGCTGAACGACGACTCCTCCGAGCCCCTCGTGAACCGGGCGATCGGCGGCTCGCTCAATCCGCCCGGCTCCGTCTTCAAGCTCGTCGTGGCCTCGGCCGCCCTCGAGTCCGGCCGTTTCACGGCCGACTCGAGCTTCCCCAACGTCGAGTCCTACACGCTGCCCGGCTCCTCGTCGCAGGTGATCAACTCCGGAGGCGGTCTCTGCGGCTCCGGAGAGACGGTCACGCTGGCCACCGCCGTCTCGCTCTCCTGCAACGTCCCGATGGCCGAGATGGGCGTGCAGCTGGGAGCGGACGCGATCCGCTCGCAGGCCGAGAAGTTCGGCTTCGACACCGAGCTCGAGATCCCGATGTCGGTCGAGGCGAGCACCTACCCGACGAAGACGGACGACGCCCAGACGGCCCTCACCGCCTTCGGGCAGTACGAGGTGCGCGCGACGCCGCTGCAGATCGCCATGGTCTCCGCGGCGATCGCGAACGGCGGCGAGGTGATGCAGCCGAACCTGGTCGACTCGATCCGCTCGCAGGACCTCAGCGTGCTGCAGCAGTTCCAGGAGAAGTCGCTCGGCCGGGCCGTGAGCACGCAGACCGCGGACGCCGTCAAGGCGATGATGGTCGCCAGCGTCCAGGGCGGCGCGGCGACGAATGCAACAATAGGGGGCGTCACTGTGGCCGGTAAGACCGGTACCGCCGAGAACGGCGGGGACGACCCGTACACCCTCTGGTTCACCGGCTTCGCGCCCGCGGACGACCCGCAGTACGCCATCACCGTGCTCGTGGAGAACGGTGGAGGGCTCGGCCAGACCGGGTACGGCAACCTGATCGCCGCACCCATCGGACAACAGGTACTAGAGGCGGTGCTGAACAAATGAGACCCACGACAGGCCTCACCTTCGGGGGACGCTACGAGCTGCAGTCCCGGATCGCCATCGGCGGCATGGGAGAGGTGTGGCAGGCGACAGATCTCGTCATCGGCCGCACCATCGCGATCAAGATCCTGAAGGACGAGTACCTCGGCGACCCCGGCTTCCTCGAGCGCTTCCGCGCCGAGGCCCGCCACGCGGCGCTGGTCAACCACGAGGGCATCGCCAACGTCTACGACTACGGCGAGGAGGACGGCTCGGCCTACCTGGTCATGGAGCTCGTCCCCGGCGAGGCGCTCTCGACCGTCCTCGAGCGCGAGCGCGTCCTCTCGACCGACAAGGTCCTCGACATCGTCGCGCAGACCGCGCTCGCCCTGCACGCCGCGCACGCCGCGGGCCTCGTGCACCGCGACGTGAAGCCGGGCAACCTGCTCATCACGCCGGACGGCCGCGTCAAGATCACCGACTTCGGCATCGCGCGCATCGCCGACCAGGTCCCGCTGACGGCGACCGGCCAGGTCATGGGCACGGTCCAGTACCTGTCCCCGGAGCAGGCGAGCGGCCAGCCCGCCTCCCCCGCCACCGACATCTACTCGCTGGGCATCGTCGCGTACGAGTGCCTGGCCGGGCGCCGCCCCTTCACGGGCGAGTCGCAGGTCGCCATCGCGATGGCGCAGATCAACGACACCCCGCCGGAGCTGCCGGTCACCGTCGCGGAGCCGGTGCGCAACCTCGTCTACTCCTGCATCGCCAAGAAGCCGGCCGACCGCCCCGCCACCGCCGCGCACCTCGCGCGGGCGGCCCAGGCGCTGCGCTCGGGCGACGTGCGCGGAGCGGCGCTGGCCGTACCCGCGGTCCTCAGCGACCTTCCCGCGACGCAGGCGACCACGGTCCTCCCCTCCAACCAGGGCGCGACGCAGGCGACCACGGTGCTGCCCTCCGGCGCGGCCGCGGCCGCGGCCGCCGCTCCGTTCGTGCCGATCGAGGAGCCGCTCGAGCCGGCCGAGGAGCCGCGCAGGCGCAGCCCGTGGACCTGGCCGCTGATCGCCCTCATCGTGATCCTCGCCGTCGTCATCGCGGGCACCATCTTCGCCCTGACGACCGGCGGGAGCAGCGACCCGGCCGCCTCCCCCACCGCGACGACCAGCACGGCCCCGTCGCCGACGCCGTCCGAGACTCCGAGCCCCACGCCGACGCCGACCTCGAACACGGTCGTCATCGACAAGGCCGACTACGTCGGGCGCTCCTTCGACGACGTCGAGACCGAGCTCGAGGCCCTGGGCATGGGCGTCCGCCGCGCGGACGGCCCGAGCGCCCCCACCGCCGAGCAGGTCGGACTCGTCGAGGACGTGAACCCCACCGCGAACGTGGTGAAGGGCACGACCATCGAGGTCTCCGTCTTCACCGAGGTCGCGACCCCGGACGCGCCGACCGCCGTGCCGACCGTCACCCCCGCCGCCTCCAGCGTCGAGGCGGGCGCGACGTTCAACGTCACCTGGAGCAACTACAACCAGTGCCCGAGCGGAACCTCCGTGAGCGGTTACCGGGTGACCGCGACCGGTGAGGGCGCGAGCGTGACGAGCACCAACCCGTCGAACTCGACGACCGCGACGATCCAGGCCGGCACCACGGCCGGCACGATCGACGTCACGTACACCGTGCTCTGCGGCGAGTCGGAGTCGGCGGCCTCGCCCACCCTCTCCGTCACCGTCGAGGAGCCGGCTCCGACCCCGGCGCCGACCCCCACCTCGAAGGCCACCTCGACGCCCACCCCCTCCGAGTAGCGGCGGCGCGCCGGGCCGGGGCACCGCTCCGGCCCGGCGCCTCGCGGCCGTCGCGTCGCGCCCCCGCCCGGAACACCAGGGGCCCATAGGTACACTTGCCGTGGCTCCTCGGGGCCGCACCACACGGAAGTACAGGGCGGGAGCGTGCGCGTGACGGATGAGGGTCGCCTGATCGCGGGACGGTACCAGGTCGGGCCCCGGCTCGGCCGCGGCGGGATGTCCGAGGTGTACCTCGGCACCGACACCCGGCTCGGCCGCACCGTCGCCATCAAGGAGCTGAAGCTCTCCCTCTCCTCCGACTCCGCCTTCCGCCTGCGGTTCCGCCAGGAGGCGCAGTCGGCGTCGCGCATGTCGCATCCCACGATCGTCCGGGTCTTCGATGCCGGCGAGGAGGTCTCGCTCGACGACAACGGCGCCGAGTCGCGCCGGCCCTTCATCGTCATGGAGCACATCGAGGGCCGCCTCCTCAAGGACCTGATCGCCGAGGGCCCCCTCGACGTGGACGAGGCCGTCCGCATCACGGAGGGCATCCTCACCGCCCTCGAGTACTCGCACCGCGCAGGCGTCGTCCACCGCGACATCAAGCCCGGCAACATCATGCTGACCCCGTCGGGCCAGGTGAAGGTGATGGACTTCGGGATCGCCCGCGCCGTCTCCGACTCGGCCGCCACGGTCGCTCAGACCACGGCGATCCTCGGCACCGCGGCCTACTTCTCCCCCGAGCAGGCGAAGGGCGAGCAGGTCGACGCCCGCAGCGACCTCTACTCCGCCGGCATCGTGCTCTTCGAGCTCCTCACCGGCCGTGCGCCCTTCCGCGGCGACACCCCGGTGGCAGTCGCCTACCAGCACGTCAGCGAGACGCCGCCGGCGCCGAGCTCCATCAACCCGGCCGTCACGCCGGCGCTCGACGCGGTCGTCGCCCGCGCACTGTCGAAGGACCGCTACGAGCGCTTCCAGGGAGCTGCGGAGTTCCGCGACGACCTGCGCGACGCCGCCGCCGGACGCCTCCCCGACCACCGCCCGATCGACGAGCTGACCACCTCGCTCTTCGCGGCCCGCAGCCAGGGCGGAGTCAACGACTCCGAGCTCGCCCTCCGCCAGCTGGCCGAGGACAACTCGATCGTCCGCACCCAGCGCCGCCCGCCGGTCCTCTGGATCTGGTCCTCGATCGTCGTGCTGGCCGTGATCGTCGCCGCGCTCGTGATCTGGGTGCTGACGCTCCAGCCCGCGTCGACACTGCCGTCGCAGTCGCGCGAGGTCCCCACCCTCACGGAGACCACCTACGATAGCGCCCAGTCGACCCTGACCGAGCTCGATCTCGTGCCGAGCCAGGTCGCGGAGTACAGCTCGACCGTCCCCGAGGGCGAGGTGATCCGCACGGATCCGGGCTCGGGCACCATCGTCGCGCCCGAGACGGTCATCCGCATCGTCGTGTCCCAGGGCCCGCAGCCCGTCGCCGTGCCGGACACCGTCGGGCGGAGCCTCGCCGAGGCCATCGACGCGCTCACCACCGTCGGCTTCGTCGAGGGCTCTCAGACCCGCGAGAACTCGCCGACCGTCCCGGGCGACGTCGTGCTCTCCGCCTCCCCCGGAGCGGGCCAGCAGGTTGCCCCGGGCACGCCGGTCGACCTCACCGTCTCCTCCGGCCAGGTCACGCTCCCCGACCTCGTCGGGACGCCCCTCAGCAGCGCGCTGGCCACCCTCGCTTCCGAGAAGCTGCAGCTCGTGGGGGTCGAGGTCCCGGACGAGACCTGCGACGCGACCCGGGCGAACCCGCCCATCACGACCCAGTCCCTGGCTCCGGGCGACGTCCCGCAGGGATCTACCGTCCAGCTCGGATACTGCGCGGGCTGACCCGGCCTGCAGCCCGCTGCGGCTGCGGCTGCGGCTGACGGCGCCCGGTGGAGGCCGGGCCGCTGCTCTGCGCGCCGAAGAGGGCTCGTCCGGACGTTGCTCGTCGGGTTCGATGCTCCACGAGGCCGACAGCCCCGGGGTGAACGGCTACGCCCGGCGAGCGTCGGCGAGCGGGGGCTGGAGCCGCACGACCTCGCCGGCTGCCGATCCGTCGGCGGGGCGTGCGATCCTGCCGCGGATGTCGCTCGGGGTGAGCCCCTCGCGGCGCTTGAGCGCACGGCGGAGGTGGTCCGCCGAGGAGAATCCGGACGCGGCGGCGATCGCCTCGAGCGGGACCTCCCGCGGGCGGCGGCGCAGGAGCTCCACGGCGCTGGCGACGCGGGAGCGCTCGATCTCGCTCGCGACCGTGGTGCCCGCGTCCTCGAAGAGCCGCTGGAGGGAGCGGGTGGACACGTTGACCGCGTCGGCCACCGCCTCCGGGGTGCAGCGCGGCGTGCGGTGCGTCCGGTCGATGACCGTGCGCGCGCGCCCGAGCGTGGCGGCGCGCACGCTCGTGGTGCCGGGCTGCGAGCACGCCGCCGCGAGGAACGCGCTGGTGAGGAGCTGCTTGACCACGTGGGCGAAGCCGGTGACCTCGCCCTCGCCGGGCAGCCCCGTCCCGGACTCCGCCGCGAGGGCGAAGGCGGTCGTGAAGGCGTATGCGGCGCGGGTGGACCGGGCGTCGGGATCGAGCGCGTAGACCGGGGCCGACGTGTCGAAGCCGTAGCGGCGCATCTCGTCGGCCCGCAGCGAGAGGTGGAGGATCGTGGCCGGTGTCGTCGACTCGGTCGTGAACGTCGTGGTCCCCTGCTGGTACGAGATCGAGCCCGGACGCAGCAGCACCGTTCGGTCCGGCGCGACCATGCGCACGAAGCCGTCGATGAGGAAGCTGAAGGTGAGGAAGGAGGTGTCGTCGGCCGGCCACGTCCCGCGGAGGACGCGCAGCGGCGAGACCGTCATCAGCACGACGCTCAGATCGGCGGTGCCGAATCCCGAACCGGTGATGCTCGGAACGGTGCCGGGTTTGACGACGATGCGCGGACCGAGATTCTCGAGTTCTCGGATTCCCGAGAAAGCCCAGGAGATCGATGCGACCATGAGGTCCCCCCGGACTTCTCTTCTGCGGCGCCGACCCCCTGTCGACGCCCTCTGATTATGCAGGGAAAAGGGGTCGCATCCTCCGCCGGGAGCCCGTCAAAACCCGCCACCTGATCGGGGGGTGCGCAAGGGGGTGGACAAGGTCGCGCTCATACCCTGTAACGGCGTTCTCCTCCGCCCGCCGTCATTTAGCCGTCAGATGGCGGATTTCTGCGTGAGAACGCGCTCAGGGCGGCATCCCCGTTCGGGGGACGGTGGTCGCTGATCATTCTCCATGCTCTCGACTCGATAACGAGCCCGATAAGCCCGGCGAATTCCGCCTCATCGAGCCGGGATCGAGAGTCCGGGCGTGTCGTCGGCCGATACGGACGCTCCGCCCGGCCTCACCTCGCGCAGCCAGTTCTCGAGAAGGCGCCGCCCGCCCTCGGTGAGGACCGACTCCGGATGGAACTGCACGCCCACGAGCGGAGCACTCCGGTGCCGGACGGCCATGACCACTCCCTCCGGTGTCCGCGCCGTCACCCGCAGCTCCTCGGGAAGGCTCTCGCCGTCGACCGCGAGCGAGTGGTACCGCATCGCGGCGAATCCGGAGGGCAGGCCGTCGAAGAGCGGATCTCCGTCGTGGAGGACCGCGGACGTCCGGCCGTGCAGCAGCTCCGGCGCCTCCGTGACGCGGGCGCCGAGAGCATGGGCGAGCACCTGGTGGCCGAGGCAGACTCCGAGCAGCGGCCGCCCGGTCGCCTCCGCCCGCTGCACGAGCGCCGTCGACGCGGGGACGTCCTCGGGGCGACCCGGCCCCGGTGAGACCAGAACCCCGTCCGCCTCCTCCGCGCGAGCCAGGAGCGCCGCCCTCCCGAGGTCGTCGCCCTCGACCACGTCGACCTCGGCACCGAGCTCGCGGAGGTACGAGACGAGCGTGAAGACGAAGCTGTCGTGGTGGTCGACGACCAGGATCCGCGGGGCCGCGCCGGCGGTCACGAGCCGACGGTCACGTTCCGGTCGAGCACGAGAGACTGCACCCAGGGGAACACCCACTCGTCGAGCGCCACCAGGACCGCCGCGACGAGGACGAGGACGATCAGGAGCCGGACCCACCACGGCCCGGGCAGGAGCCGCCACAGCGCTGCGTACACGGTCAGCCCTCCTGAGCCAGCGAGGCGGCGATCTCGGCGGGGGCCCCCGCGGACCGCGGCTGGAACGAGTCGAAGACGCCGTACGCGATGATCCGCTCGGCCGTCGAGTAGAGCGGGTTGCAGCTCGTCAGCGTGATCAGGCGGTCGGTCGGAGCCGCGTCCGGAGTCCACGGGACGGGGTCGATCACCTGGACGTCGGAGGGCTGGACGTACTCGAGGTTGCGGAAGCGGTAGGTGTACCAGCCGTCCGCCGTCTCGATGTAGATCGGGTCGCCGAGCTGGAGCTCGTCGATCAGGTGCATGCCTCCGCCGTACGCGCTGCGGTGCGCGGCGAGCGCGAAGTTGCCGGCCTGGCCGGGCATCTGCGTCCCGGGGTAGTGGCCGATGCTCCCCTCGTCGAGCACGTTCTCGGCGTCGATGCCCTCGGCGATCGTGCGCACCCACCCCTCGCCGTAGCGGGGGATGTAGAGGTTGCCGAAGGAGGTGTCGAGGGCGGCGGCCGACGCGACGACCGGCTCCGCCGGGGCGGCCTCGGTCGGCTGCGGTGCCGGCGAGGAGTCGCTCCAGGTCTCGCGGAGCTCCGCGGCCTGCGTCGTCTGCCGGCCCGCGATCACCGCGTCGTTCCACCAGAGCTGCCAGGCCAGGAAGAGCAGGACCAGGACGCCGGCGGTCATCAGGAGCTCGCCGACGACTCCGAAGAACGAGAGTCGTCGGACCGGGCGGGCCCTCCGTCGCTTCGCTCGCGGCCGCAGAGCCGCCCCGTCGGGGTTCTGGGCGGTCATGCGACGAGTCTAGGCGCGAGCCGTGACCGGCTGTGGCGCACGATCCGGACCTGTGGAGAGCCCTCCCGAGTCGCCGCCTGAGGAGGGCCGAGGGGACCACTCGAGCGCCCGCACCGGCCGCTCCGCGAGTCCGCACAGCACCCGTGCAGCCCCGGCGCTCCCGGCCCGGAGCCTCCGCCCGGTACAGTGGTCGGCATGGCACGAGCGACGAAGAGCCCGAAGCCCGAGCGCGACGAGGCCCGGACCGGCGAGAACGCACCGAATCCGGTCTGGTTCAAGCCGGTGATGTTCGGCTTCATGCTGCTCGGACTCGCCTGGATCATCGTCTTCTACGTGAGCCAGGGCACCCTGCCGATCCCCGATCTCGGCAACCTCAACATCCTGATCGGCTTCGGCATCGCGTTCATCGGCTTCCTGATGACGACGCGCTGGCGCTGAGCCTCCCCCCGTTGTGAACGACGCCCCGTCCGGTCCGCCGACGGGGCGTTCGTCGTCGGTGGAGCGTCTGCGCGCCGCCGGCTGCGTCTTCGCCGAGGAGGAGGCGGGCCTGCTCGAGGAGGCCGCCGGCTCCTCCTCCGACCTCGAGCTGCTGCTCCGCCGCCGCGAGACGGGCGAGCCCCTCGAGCACATCCTCGGCTGGGTCGCCTTCCGCGGCCTGCGCGTCCCCGTCGCACCCGGCGTCTTCGTGCCCCGGGTCCGCACCGAGTGGCTGGTCGACTGCGCCCTGGAAGTCCTCCCGGACGGCGCCGTAGTGCTCGACCTCTGCTGCGGATCCGGCGCCCTCGCCCGGTCGATCTCGGAGGAGCGGCCGGACGTCCGCCTGCTCGCGGCCGACCTCTCCCCCGCCGCCGTCGCCTGCGCGCGCCGCACGCTCGCAGGCCGCGCCGACGTCCACGAGGGCGACCTCTTCGACGCTCTCCCCCGGAGTGAGCGCGGGCGGATCGACGTCGTCGTCGTCAACGCCCCCTACGTCCCCACCGCGGCGATCGCGCTCATGCCGCCGGAGGCCCGGGTGCACGAGCCGATGCTCACGCTCGACGGCGGGTCGGACGGGCTCGCCCTGCACCGCCGCATCGCTCAGGAGGCGCGGGCGTGGCTCGCACCGCACGGCGTCGTCGTGATCGAGGTCGGCGCGGATCAGGCTGCGGCGAGTGCCTCCGCGTTCCAGGCGGCCGGGTTCGCCACCTCGCTGCACCGCGACGACGACCGTGAGGCGACGGCCCTGGTGGCCGTCCGCCGGAGAACTACACCGCTGTAATTATCCCCAGCTGTGGAATCTCCTGTGGAGAACTCCGCGGTCCCCTCCGCGCTGGCCTGCTCAAGGCGAGGAGGGCCCCGATCCGCACCAGTCCGCCGGTCCTCGGACGCGCCGCCGTCCCCGGATCGTCCTCCCGAGGAGGACACCCGGAACGTTCTCCCCAGTGTTAACAACTCTGTGGATAACTTCCTCCCCACCTGTTGAGAGCACCTGTGGACAGCGGTGGAGACGGTCGCCGCGGGAACGACGAAGCGGCGGGCCCGGGAGTGCGCGAGGCACTGCCGGACCCGCCGCTGCGGAAGGGGACGGGATCAGCCGAGGACGTAGGCGCCCGCGGTGATCGCCACCAGTCCGACTCCGATGAGCCCGACGAGGAGGTTCTGCGTGCGGCGCTGGGCGCGCTGCCGGGTCTTCGTGAAGACCAGCCCGATGAGCGCGCCGGCCACCAGACCGCCGACATGCGCCTGCCACGCCACGTTCATCCCGGGCAGGAAGCCGATGACGAGGTTCAGTCCGACCAGCACCAGCAGCTGCGACGCCTGACCGCCCAGATGCCGGAGGATCACCAGGTACGCGCCCATCAGCCCGAAGATCGCACCGGAGGCGCCGATCACCGGGGTCAGCGGGTTCGCGAGGAGCAGGACGCCCACCGACCCGGCGAAACCGCTCAGGAGGAAGAGGGTGAGGTAGCGCCCGCGGCCCAGCATCCGCTCGAGCACCATGCCGAACACCCACAGCGTGTACATGTTCAGCACCAGGTGGAACGGGATGACGATGAAGAGCGACGTGCTGTGGAGGAACACCGAGGTGAGCATCCGCCACGGCTCGAAGCCGGCGCCGAAGCCGGGGAGCGTGTAGGCGGGGGCGTACAGGAGCGCGTTGACCGCCGGCCCGCCGACGAAGGGGAGGATCTCGACGATCCACAGCACGATGCAGAGCGCGATGATCGCGTAGGTCACCGTCGGCTGGTCGGCGCGGGTCATGGCCCGCACGCGGGAGAGGAGGGGACCGCGGGTGCGCGGCGCGGTGGCGCGCTGCTGCGCCATGTCGTCCGGGCAGATCACGCCGACCGGAGCGGGCGTCTGGCACTCGCCGCAGATGGTGCGGCCGCACCGCTGGCAGCGCACGAAGCTCTGCCGGTCGGGGTGTCGGTAGCAGGAGTAGGTGCTGCTCGGCGGGACCTGGGTCACGGACGTGCCTCCGGGGAGAACGAGGGCCGGGCCCTGACGGACCCGGCCCTCGAATGAGTGGTGGATGAGGCGATCAGACCTCGGTGATCTCGACGCTCTCGATCACGACGTCCTCGAGCGGCTTGTCACGGCCGTCGGTGGGGACCGCCGAGAGCGACTGCACGAGCTTCTTCGACTCCTCGTCGGCGACGGCGCCGAAGATGGTGTGCTTGCCCTGGAGCCAGGTGGTCGGCGCCACGGTGATGAAGAACTGCGAGCCGTTGGTGCCGCGGCCCGCCTGCTTGCCGGCGTTCGCCATCGCGAGGATGTAGGGCTGGGTGAAGTCGAGCTCCGAGTTGATCTCGTCGTCGAACTGGTACCCCGGGCCGCCGATGCCCTGGCCGAGCGGGTCGCCGCCCTGGAGCATGAAGTCGGGGATGATGCGGTGGAAGACGGTGCCGTTGTAGAGCGGCTCCTTCGTCTTCGCGCCCGTGGCGGGGTGGGTCCACTCGATGTCGCCGGTCGCGAGACCGACGAAGTTGCGGACCGTCTTGGGAGCGTGGTTCCCGTAGAGGTTGACGACGATGTCGCCCTTGTTGGTGTGGAACGTCGCGACTGCGGTGTGCAAAGGCATGCTCGGATTCTCGCACAGCGCGTCTGTAGGCCCCTGCAACGCCCGGTGTCAATGCGCTGGGTGCGCGATGCGGACGCGGATCGATGAGTGGCAGTATTGAGGCGTTCGCTGCTCGTAGCCGATGGAGGACCAACATGGGTCTGTCACGTAAGCACAAGAAGGACCTCAAGCGTCTTCGCAAGAACGCCGAGGCGGTCTGGGGCGAGCAGCAGGAGGTGCTGGCGCACGCGGCCTCCGTGCTCGAGAAGAGCCGCCGCCACGCGTCGAAGTACGCCAAGAAGGAGCTCGTCCCCTTCGTGAAGGACACGTACGACTCGCGCGTCAAGCCGGTCTACGACAACGGCGTCTCGGCCGTCGAGGGCACCTACTCCTCGGCCCGCAACGCCTACAAGCACAAGGTCGTCCCGACCTTCGCCGCTGTGGGCGGCACGGCCGCCGCCGCCTTCGAGGCCGCCAAGGACTCGAAGAACCGCGCGAAGCTCGCCGAGATCTCGAAGGCGCGCTGGGAGGAGCTCACCACTCCCCCGAAGAAGAAGAGCAAGGTCGGCACGGTCTTCGCGATCGGCGCCGCGCTGGTCGCGGTCGGCGGCATCGGCTACGCCGTCTGGCAGACGTTCCGCGCCGACGACGAGCTGTGGGTCGCCGAGGACGAGCCGCAGAGCGCCGCGCAGAACGCGGCCTCGACCGCTTCCTGACGTTCTCGTCGCTGGAGCCGGGTCCCTCAGGGGGTCCGGCTCCTTCGCATGCCCGGGTTAGGCTTCTGCGGTGGACATCCGGGTCGCCGCGTACGGCGTGATCATCGACGGTGAGCGGATGCTGCTCGCGCACTGGAGCCAGGAACCGTGGTCGGCCTGGACGCTTCCGGGCGGCGGGATCGACGAGGGCGAGTCGCCCGCCGACGCCGCGGTCCGCGAGATCTTCGAGGAGACGGGCTACCGTGCCGAGCTCGAGGCCCTCATCGGCGTGGACTCGCACGTGATCCCCGCGCACCGCCGCAGCGATCCCGAGGCCGGCCCCCTGCACGCCATCCGCGTCGTCTACCGCGCCCGCATCGTGGGCGGCGAGCTCACGCACGAGGTGGACGGCTCCACGGACGCCGCCGCCTGGTTCCCCCTGAGCGACGTCGAGGAGCTGGAGCGCGTCGAGCTCGTCGACGCGGCCCTCACCATGAACGAGGCCTGGCTCCTCCGCTGACGGTGCCCGGGAATCCCCGGCCGCGCCCCGGTGTTCCCTTCGTCGTGATCGTCGAGCTCTACACCTCCGCCTTCTGCGGCGCCTGCCATGCCGCGCGCTCGGTGCTGGAGCGCGCCGCGGAGCTCGTCCCCGCCGCCGAGATCCGCGAGCGCGACGTGGCCTTCCACCCCGTCGAGGCCGAGGCCGCCGGCATCCGCTCGACCCCCACGGTCGTCGTGCGGGACACGGCCGGAGAGGTGGTCTTCCGAGCGGAGGGCGCCCCCTCCCTCCCGCAGGCTCTCGCCGCTCTGGCCCTCGCCCTGCCCGCGTAGGGTGGCCGCGGGAGGACCCATGCACCGTCGCGCCGCGCTCGCGAGCACCGTCGTGCTGCTCGGCGGCCTGGCGCTCTCGGGGTGCGCCTCCGAGGAGCCGGTGACCACGGCCGCGGTCGGGCTCGGACGGGGCGGCGAGCGGGGCGAGGTCCTCGGCGTCGTCGTCGTGTGCTCGGGGTCCGTCGACGGCCTCGACCTCGCCGCCTCCGACTCCGCCCCCCTGACCATCGGCGACGGGCTGCGGAGGGTCACCCGCTGGGTCTCCCCGTCACCGGTCACGCAGCTGGGCGCGACCGACCTCTCCGGATCCACGGTCTGGCCGGCCGACACGGTGATCGAGCGGTTCCCGCTCGGCGTCGACCTCGCGCTGGGCGCCTACGCGACCGACCGCTCCGTGCTCGCCCGCCCGGTCGTCTTCACGGCCGAGCAGTTCGACACGCTCTCCGTCGGCGAGATCATCGTCGGCGACATCCGCGACGGCACGTCCGAGACCCTCTCGGTCCAGCAGTTCCTCGGCCTCGCCTGCGTGGACCGCTGAGCGGGCGGCTCGGCCGTCCGAGCGGCGACCTCGATCGCGGGACCGCACGACGGGCGACAGGAGAGCCCTCCGGCGATCGCGCCGACGGAAGTGCCGACACGCGGGACCACCCCGGATGGCGGACGGTGGACCGGAAGGGCCGGCGAAGGGGGAGCGCCCGCGAGAGGGGAGGAAGTGTGGAGCCTAGGAGATTCGAACTCCTGACATCCTGCTTGCAAAGCAGGCGCTCTACCAACTGAGCTAAGGCCCCGGGCCGGAGACGGGGCGATCCGTCTCCGAGAGTCGAACGGCCCGCCACCGCGAGGTGACGGGCCGTTCGGACCGGGTGGGGGTACCAGGACTTGAACCTGGGACCTCTTCATTATCAGTGAAGCGCTCTAACCGCCTGAGCTATACCCCCGGAATGGCCAGAGGAGACTCTACCCGACATCGAGCAGGAATCCCAATCGGCCGGACCATGCGCCCTACTGGTTGGTGAAGCCCACCAGGAGGCCGCCGGTGATCTTGACGCTGAGGTTGTACAGCAGCGCCACGATCGCGCCGAGCGCGGTGGTGACGATGGTGTTCAGCACCGCGACGACGATCGCGAAGCCCATGACCTGCGGCAGCGAGATGATCGTGTTGAGGTCGAACGCCTCCGCGCCGGCGATGTCCTGCACGAGGCCGTTGACCTCGTCGAACACGCCCGTCTGGGCCAGGACCGTGTAGACCAGGTAGACGACGACGATCGTGATGATCGCGAGCGTCAGGCCCAGCAGGAACGAGAGCTTCACGGCCGACCAGAAGTCGACGTAGACGAGCTTCAGGCGGACCTGCTTCGCCGCCGGGCTCTTCGCGGACTTCCTGGCGAGCTTCTCGGCGACGGTGCTACTCATCTACGGACCCATCCTCCTCCGACACCGGAGCGGACTCGGCCGGCGCCGCGGCGTCGGGATCCTCGTCCTGGGCGTCGAGATTGCGTTCGGTGTTCTTGGCGAGTGCGATGATGCGGTCGTCCTCAGCGAATCGTGCGAAGACGACTCCCATGGTGTCGCGACCCTTGGCCGGTACCTCGGCCACCGCAGAGCGTACCACCTTGCCGCTGGCGAGCACGACGAGCACCTCGTCGTCCTCTCCGGTGATGATGGCGCCCACGAGGTCGCCGCGCTTCTCCTCCAGCTTGGCCACCTTGATGCCCAGCCCGCCTCGTCCCTGGAGGCGGTACTGGTCGACGGCGGTGCGCTTGGCGTAGCCGCCCTCGGTGACCACGAACACGAAGCCCTCGTCGCTGACGACGTTCGCGTCGAGGAGGCGGTCCTCCCCGCGGAACGACATGCCGCGGACTCCGGAGGTGGAGCGGCCCATCGGACGCAGCGCCTCGTCCGACGCGGTGAAGCGGATCGACATGCCCTTGCGGGAGACCAGCAGCACGTCGCTGTCCTCCTCGACCAGGAGCGCCGAGACGAGCTCGTCGCCGTCGCGCAGCTTGATCGCGATGATGCCGCCGGAGCGGTTCGTGTCGTACTCCGAGAGGGCCGTCTTCTTCACGAGGCCGTCGCGCGTGGCGAGCACGAGGTAGCGGGCCGCCTCGTAGTCGCGGATGTCGAGGATCTGCGCGATCTGCTCCCCCGGCTCGAGCGCGAGCAGGTTCGCGATGTGCTGGCCCTTGGCGTCGCGGCCGGCCTCCTGCAGCTCGTAGGTCTTGGCGCGGTACACGCGGCCGGTGTTCGTGAAGAACAGCAGCCAGTGGTGAGTGGTGGTGACGAAGAAGTGCTCGACGATGTCGTCGGCCTTCAGCTGCGCGCCGCGCACGCCGCGGCCGCCGCGGTGCTGGGCCCGGTAGGAGTCGCTCCGGGTGCGCTTGAGGTAGCCGCCGCGGGTGACGGTGACGACCATCTCCTCCTCGGGGATCAGGTCCTCGACGCTCATGTCGCCGTCGAACCCGAAGAGGATCTCGGTGCGGCGGTCGTCGCCGAAGCGGTCGACGATCTCGTCGAGCTCGTCCGAGATGATCGTGCGCTGGCGCTCGGGGCTCGCGAGGATCGACTTGTAGTCCTCGATCTCGGCCTGGATCCGGTCGTGCTCGTCGATGATCTTCTGGCGCTCGAGGGCCGCGAGGCGGCGCAGCTGCATGTCGAGGATGGCGCGGGACTGCACCTCGTCGATGTCGAGCAGCTCCATCAGGCCGTCGCGCGCCTCCTCCACGGTGGGGGAGCGGCGGATGAGGGCGATGACCTCGTCGAGCGCGTCGAGCGCCTTGAGGTAGCCGCGCAGGATGTGGATCCGCGCCTCCGCCTCATCGAGGAGGTACTGGGTGCGGCGCACGATGACCTCGACCTGGTGGTCGACCCACGCGCGGATGAAGCCGTCGAGCGAGAGCGTGCGCGGGATGCCGTCGACGATCGCGAGCATGTTCGCGCCGAAGTTCTCCTGCAGCGGCGTGTGCTTGTAGAGGTTGTTCAGCACCACCTTCGCCACGGCGTCGCGCTTGAGGACGACGACGAGGCGCTGGCCGGTGCGACCGGAGGTCTCGTCGCGGATGTCGGCGATGCCCGAGACGCGCCCGTCCTTGACCAGCTCGGCGATCTTGATCGCCAGGTTGTCCGGGTTCACCTGGTACGGCAGCTCGGTGACGACGAGGCAGGTGCGGCCCTGGATCTCCTCGATGGAGACGACGGCGCGCATCGTGATGGAGCCGCGGCCGGTGCGGTACGCGTCCTGGATGCCGCGGACGCCGAGGATCTGCGCACCGGTGGGGAAGTCGGGTCCCTTGATCCGCTGCAGCAGCGCCTCGAGGAGCTCCTCGCGCGTCGCGTCGGGGTTCTCGAGCGCCCACTTGGCGCCGGCGGCGACCTCGCGCAGGTTGTGCGGCGGGATGTTGGTCGCCATGCCGACCGCGATGCCGACGGAGCCGTTGACGAGCAGGTTCGGGAACCGGGCCGGCAGGATCGCCGGCTCGCGCGTGCGGCCGTCGTAGTTGTCCTGGAAGTCGACGGTGTTCTTGTCGATGTCGCGGACCATCTCGAGCGCGAGCGGCGCCATCTTGGTCTCGGTGTACCGGGGGGCGGCCGCGCCGTCGTTGCCGGGGGAGCCGAAGTTTCCCTGACCGAGCGCGAGCGGGTAGCGGAGGCTCCACGGCTGCACCAGGCGGACCAGCGCGTCGTAGATCGCGGAGTCGCCGTGCGGGTGGAACTGGCCCATCACGTCGCCGACGACGCGCGAGCACTTCGAGAACGCCTTGTCGGGACGGTAGCCGCCGTCGTACATGGCGTAGATCACGCGCCGGTGCACGGGCTTCAGGCCGTCGCGCACCTCCGGCAGGGCGCGCCCGACGATGACGCTCATCGCGTAGTCGAGGTAGGAGCGCTGCATCTCGAGCTGCAGGTCGACCGGCTCGATCTTGTCGTGACCGTGGATCACCACACCGGTCTCGGTGACGATGTCGTCGCTCTCGTCCGGGCCGGTGGGGGTGGTGGGTTCTTCTGCCATGGTCTCTGGTCTCTCAGGTGGGTCCGTGCCCCGGAGGAGCGGGGGCGGCGGTCGCGCTGGGTGTCAGGTGTGTCGTCGGTGTGCGGGCCGGTGAGGGCCTCTGTCGCGTTCTGGTCGAGGATGCGGCCCATCGAGGGCCGCCGTCACGTGTTCGAGGTGGTCGCGAGGGCGGACCGCTGGACCGCCCGGCCGCCGCCTCTCGAAGGACGTCCGCTTCCTCGACCACTAGATGTCGAGGAAGCGGACATCCTTCGCATTCTTCTGGATGAAGGAGCGGCGGGACTCGACGTCCTCGCCCATGAGGGTGGAGAAGATCTCGTCGGCCGCGGCCGCGTCGTCGAGCGTGACCTGGAGGAGGGTCCGCGTGGCGGGGTCCATCGTGGTCTCCCACAGCTCCTTGTAGTCCATCTCGCCGAGGCCCTTGTAGCGCTGGATGCCGTTCTCCTTGGGCATGCGCTTGTTGGTCGCCGAGCCGTGCGCGATCAGTGCGTCGCGCTCGCGGTCGCTGTAGACGTACTCGTGCGGGGAGTTCGACCACTTGAGGCGGTACAGCGGCGGCTGCGCGAGGTACACGTAGCCGAGGTCGATCAGCGGGCGCATGTAGCGGAACAGGAGCGTCAGCAGCAGCGTCGTGATGTGCTGGCCGTCGACGTCGGCGTCGGCCATCAGGATGATCTTGTGGTACCGCGCCTTGTCGGGGTTGAAGTCCTCGCCGATGCCGGCGCCGAACGCCGTGATCATCGCCTGGACCTCGTTGTTGCCGAGAGCGCGGTCGAGCCGCGCCTTCTCGACGTTGAGGATCTTGCCGCGGAGGGGGAGGATCGCCTGCGTCTCGGGGTTGCGGCCCTGCACCGCGGATCCGCCCGCCGAGTCGCCCTCGACGATGAAGATCTCGGAGATCGACGGGTCCTTGGACTGGCAGTCCTTGAGCTTGCCCGGCATGCCGCCGCCCTCGAGCAGGCCCTTGCGGCGGGCGGTCTCGCGCGCCTTGCGCGCCGCCATGCGGGCCGAGGCCGCCTGGATCGCCTTGCGGATGATGTCCTTGGCCTGGCTCGGGTTGCGGTCGAACCAGTCGGCCAGCTGCTCGCCGGCCACGCGCTGCACGAACGCCTTCGCCTCGGTGTTGCCGAGCTTCGTCTTGGTCTGGCCCTCGAACTGCGGCTCGCCGAGCTTGATCGACACGACGGCGGTGAGGCCCTCGCGGATGTCGTCGCCCGAGAGGTTCTCGTCCTTCTCCTTGAGCAGGTTGTTCGCGCGCGCGTAGCGGTTGACCAGAGTGGTCAGCGCGGCGCGGAAGCCCTCCTCGTGGGTGCCGCCCTCGTGGGTGTTGATGGTGTTCGCGTAGGTGTGGACGCTCTCGGTGTAGGCCGTGGTCCACTGCATCGCGACCTCGAGCGAGATGCGGCGCTCGGTGTCCTCGGACTCGAAGTCGATGATCTCGGAGTGCACGAGGTCCGACTTCTTCAGCGAGTTGATGTACTCGACGTAGTCGACGAGGCCCTTCTCGTAGTGGAAGACGTCGGTCCGGTCGCCCTCGGTCTCGTTCTCGCCCTCCCCCTCGAACTCGACCTCGTTCTGGTCGGTCAGCGCGATGCGCAGGCCCTTGTTGAGGAACGCCATCTGCTGGAAGCGCGCGCGCAGGGTCTCGTAGTCGAACTCGACCGTCTCGAAGATGCCGGCGTTGGGCCAGAAGGTGATCGTCGTGCCGGTCTCGTCGCTGGCCTCGCCCTTCTCGAGCGGGGCGTCCGGCACTCCGTCGGTGAAGCTCATCCGGTACACGGCGCCCTGGCGCTTGACCTCGACGTCGAGGCGCGTCGAGAGCGCGTTGACCACGGAGGAGCCGACGCCGTGCAGGCCGCCGGAGACCGCGTAGCCGCCGCCGCCGAACTTGCCGCCGGCGTGCAGCACGGTGAGGACCAGCTCGACCGTGGAGATGCCCTCGGTCGGGTGCATGTCGACCGGGATGCCGCGGCCGTTGTCGGAGACGGTGACGCCTCCGTCGGCGCGCATCAGGATCTCGATGTTGTCGCAGTAGCCCGCGAGCGCCTCGTCGACGGCGTTGTCGACGATCTCGTAGACCAGGTGGTGCAGACCGCGCGGACCCGTGGATCCGATGTACATGCCGGGGCGCTTGCGGACCGCCTCGAGGCCCTCGAGGACCTGGATCTGGTTCGCGCCGTAGTCGCCGGACGACTTGGTCGACATGCTCTCGTGCGGAGCGGAGGGGGCTGCTGAGCCGTTCGCGTCCAGGTCGTTCGCTGCGGGTGACGTGGAGTCGTTCGGCTCGTGAGTCATAGCTGTGGAGTTCTCCTCTGACGGTCCGTCGCGACGCGCACGGTGATCTGGAGATCGCCCGCGCGGCGGCGTCACTGCGGTTCGGCGGCCCTCCATTCTACCGCGTGCCGGGTCGATCCGAAGCGCTGGACGGCGATCTGAGGCGCGAAAGATCGGCGGTCGACCGAAAATGCGTCCTCAGCCGTAGGTGTCGCGCGGACCACGCCCTGGAATCGACCTGGGACCCTTTTTCCAGTTCGGGACGTCCGGGCCCTGGAAACGGATCGACGCGATGCCCGCGTCGGGGAAGTTCACCGCGATGTGGTTCATGATCTCGATCCGCATCAGCCGGAGCTGCGTCGACCACGCCGTGGACTCGCACGCGACCGTCAGCACGCCGTCGACGACGCCCACCGGAGTCGAGTGCTTCGCGGTCTCCTCGCCGGCGATCGCCGTCCACGACGACATCAGGTCGCCCTGCGCCAGCGGCGCCGTCCAGCCGAGCTTCACGGTGAGGGAGTCGAGGACGTCGCCGAGGTCGTGCGGGTCGCGGCCCTTGCCGAACGGGATCGCGTCGCCCTTGGGCTCGGCACGCTCGACGGTCTTCCGGATGCGGCGCGGGCCGTCGGCGCCGAACACCTCCTTGAGGTGGCGGTAGACGCGGGCGGCCTCGGAGTCGGGTGCGGGGGCTCCGCGGCGGGGGGAGTCAGCCATCGGACGGCTCCGACGGGGCGGGCGGCTCTGGGGACGCGGGATCTGTGGACGCCGGCGCTGGGAACGCGGTCTCCGAGGAGGAGGCCGCGGCGGAGGAGACGACACCAGGAGAAGGGGAGTCGGACGAGACCGGATCGGGAGAAGAGGAGTGGGAGGACTCGGGACCGGGAGGAGGGGAGTCGGAGGACACCGGATCGGACGAGGCGGAGTCGGGAGCGATCGGCTCCGGCACGGCGATCGGCGCGGCGGCGGCGCCCGTGCCGACGATCCGGCCGGCCTCGATCCGCACGGTGTGCGCGGCCAGCGCCTCCGGGACGTCGTCGAAGACGGCCGCGGTGATCAGGACCTGCTCGTAGTCGGCGACCACCGAGGCGAGGCGCTCGCGCCGGCGCGCGTCCAGCTCGGCGAAGACGTCATCGAGCATCAGCACCGGATCGCCCATGGGGGAGTCGCGCCGGAGCAGCTCCGCAGCGCCCAGCTTCAGCGCCAGGGCGAACGACCAGCTCTCGCCGTGGCTGGCGTAGCCCTTGGCCGGCAGCGCGTTCAGCTCGAACTGCACGTCGTCGCGGTGCGGGCCGACGAGGGAGACGCCCCGGTCGAGCTCGCGGCGTCGCACCCCGGCCAGCGCGGACGCGAACGCCTCCGCCAGTCCCTCGCCCGCCGCCGGTGACGCGGCGCCCGGCTGGTCCACGGGCTCGCCGTCGTCGTCGACCGCGCCCTCGATGCTCAGGCGGGAGCGGAGCACCGGACGCTGGTCGGCACCGGCGACCGCCTCGTACGCGGCGCGCACCGGTCCGCTCAGCTCCTCCACCAGGGTGAGGCGCGACTGCATGATCTCGGTCCCGAGCGCGATCAGGCGCTCGTCCCAGATGTCGAGGGTCCCGAGCTTCGAGGGGTCGCGGACGCCGCTCGCCCGTGCGGACTTGAGCAGCGAGTTGCGCTGGCGCAGCACCCGCTCGTAGTCGGCCTGGACGGCGCTCATCCGCGGGGAGCGGAGGATCACCAGCTGGTCGAGGAAGCGGCGGCGGGCCGACGGGTCGCCGCGGATGAGGAGGAGGTCCTCCGGGGCGAAGAGGACGCTGGAGAAGAAGCGGGGGAGCTCGCGCGGCTTGATCCCACCGCGGTTGATCTGCGCGCGGTTGGGGGAGGAGCGGTTGATCTGCACCTCGGCCAGCAGGTCGCGCTCGCCGTTGCGGAGGCGGGCGCGCACCACGGCGCTGTCCCGGCCGGCACGGATGAGCGCCTGGTCGCTCGACACGCGGTGCGAGCCCAGGGTGGAGAGGTAGCCGAGCGATTCGACGAGGTTCGTCTTGCCCTGGCCGTTGCGGCCGACGAAGAGGTTCGGTCCGGGCACGAGCTCGACGTCGACCGACTCGTAGTTCCGGAAGTCGCTGAGCGCCAGCTGCGTCACCTGCACGTCGCGCTCCTCTCCTCCACCCGTCGTCGCGGGCCTTCCCTGCACCCCTGCGGGCTACTCGCCCGTCTCGATCGGTCCGGTCCGGCCGCCCCGGCGCCTGCGATCCGCTCTCCCCCTGCCGGCCAGGCCTGCGCCCCGGTCTCGACACACCCCTGCGGGCTACTCGACCGGCACGGCGGCGGAACCGTCCGGGACGCGGATCCCGGTACTCCCCTCCGGGGCCACTACTCGCTCACCATGATCGGCGGCGCCCCGTCCCCGCCCGTGAAGGCGGCCGAAGGCTCGCCGCCCGACGTCGGTAGCAAGGTAGAGGCGGCCGAAGGCTCGCCGCCCGACGTCGGTAGCAAGGTAGAGGCGGCCGGAGGCCCGCCGCCCCCGTGAGAGCATCCCTGCCTCACGGGGGCGGCGGGCCGCAGTCCGCCGTCCGTCACCGGCCCTGCGGAACGCGCCCCCCTCCGGAAGCCGACCGCCGTGAGGACTGCCGGAGGCAGTCCTCACCAGCCGACTCAGTCGACGGCCTTGACGGAGTGCCCGCCGAACTGGTTGCGGAGCGCTGCGACGGCCTTCATCGCGGGGGAGTCCTCCTGGCGGGAGACGAAGCGGGCGAAGATCGAGGCGCTGATCGTGGGCACCGGGACGGCGTTGTTGATGGCCTCCTCGATGGTCCAGCGGCCCTCGCCCGAGTCCTGCACGTAGCCCTCGATGTTCTTGAAGTCCGGGTCCTGCTCGAGGGCGCGGACGAGGAGCTCGAGCAGCCAGGAGCGCACGACCGTGCCGCGCTGCCATGCCTTGAAGGTGCCGGTGACGTCCTTGATGATGTCGCTGCGGGTCTCGAGGAGCTCGTAGCCCTCGGCGAACGCCTGCATGAGGGCGTACTCGATGCCGTTGTGGACCATCTTCGCGTAGTGGCCGGCGCCGACCTCGCCGACGTGGACGAAGCCCTCCTCGCGGGGGCCCTCCGGGCGCAGCGCGTCGAAGACGGGCATGGCGTACTCGACGAGCTCCTTCGGGCCGCCGACCATCAGGCCGTAGCCGTTCTGGAGTCCCCAGACGCCGCCGGAGACGCCCGCGTCGATGTAGTGGATGCCCTTGGGCTTCAGCAGCGCGTCGTGCTTGAAGTCCTCGGTGAAGCGGGAGTTGCCGCCGTCGATGACGAGGTCGCCCTCGCTGAGCTTCTCCGACAGGTCCTTGACGACCGCGTCGGTGATCTCGCCGGCCGGCACCATCACCCAGACGATGCGGGGCGAGGGGAGTGCGGCGATCATCTCGTCGAGAGAGGCCGCGTCCGAGACGTCGGGGTTGCGGTCGTAGCCGGTGACCTCGAGCCCCTTGGAGCGGAGGCGGGAGCGCATGTTGTCGCCCATCTTGCCGAGGCCGACGAGTCCGATGTGCATGGTGAACCTTCCTGGATTCGTTGTCCGGCGGGCGGGCGCTCGTCGGGAGCGGGGCGGTCGCGGCTCTGCGATCCGGGGAGTGGTCAGCGCAGCAGCAGGTTGGGCTGGAGCAGGTAGCGGTAGCTGTCGCTGCCGGGCTGCTCCCGCGAGGTCTGCGCGGTGATCAGGACGGGGCCGGGCTTGTTGGGGTTCTCGGTCTTCGTGAACGCGATGCGCACGAACTCCGAGTGGACGGCGGCGAGGCCGTCGAGCAGGAACTGCGGCTTGAGCGAGACGACCACGTCGTCGCCGGTCACGATCGCGTCGATGCTCTCGGACGCCTGCGCCTGCTCCGAGCCGATGGCCTCGAGGGTGAGGCCGTCGCTGCTGAAGCTGAAGCGGAGGGCCGCCTCTCGCTCGAGGACGAGCGAGACGCGGCGGGTGGCCTCGATGAGGTCGCTGGTCGACATGACCGCGTAGTTCTCGACGGAGGCGGGGAAGAGGCGCTTCACGGGCGGGAAGTTGCCCTTGATCAGCAGCGAGGTGACGGTCTTGCGGTCCGCGGTGAAGGCGATCAGCTCGCGCTCGTCGCGGTTGGTGATCGCGACGGAGACGGTGCCGGAGTGGCCGAAGGTCTTGCCGACCTCCTGCAGCGTGCGCGCGGGCACGAGGGCGGTGAGCGGCTGGGTGGGCGCGGGGTTGTCCCCGTTGTCCCAGTCGATCTCGCGGACGGCGACGCGGTAGCGGTCCGTCGCGACGAGGCCGATCGTGTTCTCGGTGATCTCGAGCTGCACGCCGGTGATGACGGGGGTCACGTCGTCACGGGAGGCGGCGACCGCCACCTGCGAGACGGCGGCCGCGAAGGCGTCGGCCGGGACGAGGCCGGTGGAGGCGTCGATATCGGGGATGCTCGGGTACTCCTCCACGGGCATCTGCAGGAGCGTGAAGTGCGCCGAGCCGGCCGAGACCGAGACGCGCGACTCCTCCGTGGCGATGCGCACGGGAGCGTTGGGGAGGCGGTTCGCGATGTCGGCGAGCAGACGTCCCGAGACGAGCACGGTCCCCGTCTCCTCCACATCGGCCGCGATCTGCGTCTGCGCGGACACCTCGTAGTCGAAGGAGGACAGCGTCAGACCCTCGGCGGTCGCCTCGATGAGGACTCCGGAGAGGATCGGCAGGGTCGTGCGCTGCGGAAGCAGCTTGACCGCGAAGGACACCGCCTCGCTGAAGACATCGCGGTTGGCTTGGAACCTCACGAGTACACCCCTGACGAGTCGCGGACGAAGACCGTCGCCCATCGTACCCGCCGGGCTCGACGAGCTCGGAAGGGGGTGGACCGCCGAGCACTCCCGAGCCGCTGTGGAGAGGTTGCCGGTCGAGGCTTCATTAAAGAGAGAACTGCGTTAACAGTGTTAACACGTGTGGAAACTGTGGAAAACGCTTCGGACCCCTACTCCTGGGTGGGATCGGAGGGACCCGCCCCTGTGGAGGGAGTGTGAGCGGGCCCGTGGACGCCCTGTGGAGCGATCCGAGCCGACCGGTCCCTCTCCACAGGCGGGCTCTTCCGGCGCACAGCCCCGAGGCGGTTGTCCACAGTTATCCACAGGTTCCTCACACTGTGGAAATCGGCCCTCCCAGGCGCGCGAGGCGGCGTGTCCGAGGCGCGCGAGGCGGGTCGGAGGAGTCCGTCGACGACTTCTCCGGTCACGACGGAGGCCGTCGAACGCGACTCGCGCCCGTCCGAGCGGCGCGGAAGACGATGCGCGCTCCCACTCCCCTGCGTTGCTCTCCAAGCCGTCGCACGGCGGATCAACACCGTCCGATCGCGCGCCGGCTGCTCAGCCGCTCACCCTGACCCCCTGAGCACGTTCGGTCCATGCTGGTCGAGTAGCCCCAGCGAGCCGTATCGAGACCCCCGCCAGCGCCTTCGCCTGATCTCGACGCGCGCCGACACGGACGCCCTGCTGCTCGCGCCGCGATCCCCGTCGCCTCCCCTCACACGAAGAGAGGGGAGCGACTACCCGACCACCGCGCACGGACGCCGATGGACCCCGGGGCACGCCACCCGGGACAGGCGGTCCCGGGGACCGTACGACTGCCGGCTAGCGGTTCGTCTTGATACGGGTGGTCAGCTCGGTGACCTGGTTGTAGATGCTGCGGCGCTCCTTCATGAGCTCCGAGATCTTCTTGTTCGCGTACATGACCGTGGTGTGGTCGCGGTTGCCGAACAGCTGGCCGATCTTGGGCAGCGAGAGGTTCGTCAGCTCGCGGCACAGGTACATGGCGATCTGGCGCGCGGTGGCGACGGCCTGCGAGCGCGACGAGCCGTAGAGGTCGTCGACCGTGAGCTTGAAGTAGTCCGCCGTGTGGTTGATGATGTCGACCGGCGAGATGACGTTGTCCTCGTCGAGCGTGATCAGGTCCTTGAGCACGGTCTGCACGAGCGACATGTCGACCGGCGTCCGGTTCAGGCTCGCGAACGCGGTGACGCGGATGAGCGTCCCCTCGAGCTCGCGGATGTTGCTCGACACCTTCGACGCCATGAACTCGAGGATGTCGTCGGGCACGAGCAGCTTCTCGCTGACCGCCTTCTTGCGGAGGATCGCGATGCGGGTCTCGAGGTCGGGAGCCTGCACATCGGTGATGAGGCCCCACTCGAAGCGCGAGCGCATCCGGTCCTCGAAGCCGGTCAGGGCCTTCGGCGGCAGATCGGACGTGATCACGACCTGCTTGTTGTGGTCGTGCAGCTGGTTGAAGGTGTGGAAGAACGCCTCCTGCGTCTCCGCCTTCCCCTGCAGGAACTGGATGTCGTCGATCAGGAGGATGTCGACGTTGCGGTAGCGGCCGTGGAAGGCGTTGCCCCGGTTGTTCGCGATCGAGTTGATGAAGTCGTTGGTGAACTCCTCGCTCGAGACGTACCGCACGCGGATCCCCGGGTAGAGGCTCATCGCGTAGTGGCCGATGGCGTGGAGGAGGTGCGTCTTGCCGAGCCCGGAGTCGCCGTAGACGAAGAGCGGGTTGTAGGCCTTGGCGGGAGCCTCGGCGACGGCGACGGCCGCGGCGTGCGCGAACCGGTTGGAGCCTCCGATGACGAAGTTGTCGAAGCTGTACTTCGGGTTCAGGCGGGTGTCGGTCGCCGGCACGGTCCGCAGCTCCTCGACCCCGCGGGTCGGCGCGACCGTCGCTGAGGAGGCGGTGATCGGCTCGAACGGGTTCATCGACTCCTGCGACGACGGGGAGCTGAGGGGCTCGTGCTCGATGTCGGGGTTCACCACGAAGGCGAACGTCGTGACGCCGAAGGAGTCGTCGAGCGTCCCGATCGCGCTGAGCAGGGGCACGCGCACGCGCTGCTCGAGCATCCCGCGGGTGAACTCGTTCGGGACCTCCAGGTAGAAGGTGCCCGCCATGATGCCCTTGGGCTCCACGAGCGAGACGAACCCGTAGAGGGGAGCGGTGATCCGCTCGTCCTGGGACAGTGCGCCGAGGATCACGTTCCACGCGTCGACCATCGACGTGTCGTCTGCCATCTGTCTCCGGTCCTGGGTGCTGTCGCTGTGAAGTCGCTGCGGGATCGCCGTCTCCGCCGGACCCGTCGCCGCCCGCTGCAGGGGCGTCGCGGACCGGGCGCGGAGCCGGGTCTCGAGTGCCGCTCTCTCCACAGGGTTGTCCACCGGCCTCGAGCGATGCCTGTGCGGGCGCGGGAGGACGCGGATCCCACCTGTGGATAACTGCGGCTCAACACCGTAACGAACGGAGCCGACAGGAGACAAATCCACCACAGCGACACCCGCGTGTCAATGCGCGGAACCCCGTGTCCCGTGTGCATGATCGAGGTTTCGCGCCGTCCACATTTGACCGGTGGCGGAAGAGGCCGTAGTTTAAGTCAGTTGACGCCTGCCCGGTGTCGTCCGTGCGGCCCTCGCAGGCCGGGCGGATTCCGCAGCCGGGCACCCCTTCTTCCCGGAGGATCCGAGTCTCCGCCCGAGCGGGTGGTGCCGGTTCGCGCCGCGGAACACGTACGTGGAGATCTGATTATGAGCAAGCGAACCTTCCAGCCGAACAACCGTCGTCGCGCCAAGGTGCACGGCTTCCGTCTGCGCATGCGCACCCGTGCCGGCCGCGGCATCCTCAGCGCGCGCCGCGCCAAGGGGCGCACCGAGCTCTCCGCCTAGCAGCGAGCGGTACCGACCAGCGGTGCTGGCCAGAGCCAATCGCATCGTCCACGGAGGCGAGTACCGGACAGTCGTCCGTCGCGGTGTGCGGTCCACAGGACCGCACACCGTCACGTATGTCCGCCGGTCCTCCGCGGGCGATCCGGCGCGGTTCGGGTTCATCGTCGCCAAGACGGTCGGCACCGCGGTGACGCGCAACACCGTCCGCCGCCGGCTCAAGGCCGTGGCGTTCGAGCTCGTCCCCGAGATCGACCCCGGCACCCAGGTCGTCGTCCGCGCGCTGCCCGGCAGCGCCGACGCCCCCTGGTCGGAGCTGCGCTCCGAGGTGTGGTCCGCGATGGCGCGAGCCGCGCGGAAGAGCGGGGCGTCCTCGTGACCGCCGTGCTCCCCCGCCGCGAGGCGCCGTTCGCCCGGCTCGGGTGGGCGATCCTCCTGTTGCCGCGGAACATCGGCGTCCTGCTCCTGATCGTCTACCGGGCGGTCGTGTCCCCTCTCTACGGGGACGTCTGCCGTTACTACCCCTCGTGCTCCGCGTACGCGCTGCAGGCGGTCCAGCTCCACGGGCTCGTCCTCGGCTCCGTCCTCGCGGCCCGCCGTCTGCTCCGCTGCCACCCGTGGGCGGCCGGCGGCATCGACGACGTCCCGACCTCGATCCCCCTGCACCGACCGGCTTCCGGCCGGACCCGCTTCGCCGTGACGCGAGCCGGGTTCGTCGTGGGCCCTCGAAAGGACTGACCCCACTCCATGGACCTCCTCGGCACGATCCTCTGGCCCCTCAAGTGGGTGGTCGAGCTGCTCCTCGTCGCCTTCCACCAGCTGCTGACCTTCACCGGCATGGAGGCGGCCGCGGGAATCACCTGGGTCCTCTCGATCGTCGGCCTGGTCATCGTCATCCGCGCCGCGCTCATCCCGATCTTCGTCAAGCAGATCAAGAGCCAGCGCCGGATGCTCGAGGTCGCACCCCAGCTCAAGAAGATCCAGGACAAGTACAAGGGCAAGCGCGACCAGCTGTCCCGCGAGGCGATGTCCCGCGAGACCATGGAGCTCTACAAGAAGACGGGCACCAACCCGCTCGCCTCCTGCCTGCCCCTGCTGATCCAGATGCCGATCTTCTTCAGCCTGTTCTCGGTGCTGAACGCGGCGCAGCACAGCCAGAAGGGCGTGGGCCCGCTCGACGAGACGCTCGCCCGCCAGTTCGGCGAGGCGAACCTCTTCGGCGTCGCACCGCTGCACCAGTCGATCCAGGGCGCACTCGCCGAGGGCGGCCAGGAGCCGGTCATCATCATCGCGGTGATCATGGTCGTCCTGATGACCGCGTCGCAGTTCATCACGCAGCTGCAGATCGTCTCGAAGAACATGTCGCCCGAGGCGAAGGCCTCGCCGACGTTCAAGCAGCAGCGGATCCTGCTCTACATCCTCCCCCTCGTCTTCGCCTTCTCGGGCTTCGCCTTCCCCCTCGGCGTCATGTTCTACTGGCTGACCTCGAACATCTGGACGATGATCCAGCAGTTCATCGTCATCCGGAACATGCCGACCCCGGGCAGCGAGGCCGCCAAGGCCCGCGAGGAGCGCCTGCGCCGCAAGGGCAAACTGGTCGAGGAGACCACGGCCGCCGGCGACGTCACCCTCGTCGAGAAGAAGGCCGTGCAGCGCACGCAGCCCGTGAGCAAGAACCGCTCCAAGAAGCAAGCCGGAAAGAAGTAGAGCCGCCATGACCGATCCGATGCAGACCATCACCGACGACGCGTCCGCACCCGTGGACGTGGACGCGTCCGCCGTCGACGAGGCGCCCGAGTCCACACTCTCGCAGCTCGAGGACGAGGGCGACGTCGCCGCCGACTACATCGAGGAGTTCCTCGACATCTGCGATCTCGACGGCGACATCGACATCGAGGTCCGCAACGGCCGCGCCTACCTCTCGGTCACCGCCTCCGGCGACACGAACCTCCGGGTGCTCTCCCGCCCCGACGCCGTCCAGGCGCTGCAGGAGCTGACCCGCCTGGCGGTCCAGACGAAGACCGGCGCGTTCTCCCGCCTCATCCTCGACATCGGCGGCTCCCGCGACGCCCGCGAGGCGGAGCTGGCCCAGCTGGTCGACCGCGCGATCGAGCGGATCGAGGACGGCGCCACGTCGGCCTCGCTCCCGCCCATGTCGTCGTACGAGCGCAAGCTGGTCCACGACATGGTGGGCGAGCGCGGCTTCGTGTCGGAGTCGCGCGGCGAGGCGCGCGAGCGCCACACCGTCATCACCCGCGGCTGAGCGGCGTGGAGTCGACCCTCGAGGCCGAGCCCTCAGCCGCTGCGGCGATCGCCGGCGATCGCCTGCCCCTCCTGCGGCGCTTCACAGAGGCTCTCGCCGACCAGGGTGAGGAGCGCGGCCTGATCGGGCCCCTGGAGCTCCCCCGGCTCTGGACGCGGCACGTGCTCAACAGCGCCCTGGTGGCCCCTCTCCTGCGTCCGGGACTGGTGGGTGATGTCGGCAGTGGCGCGGGCCTTCCCGGGCTCGTCCTGGCCATCGTGCGGCCGGACGTCCGCTTCGTGCTCATCGAGCCGATGGAGCGTCGCGTCGTCTGGCTTCAGGAGCAGGTGGACGGACTCGGGCTCGAGAATGTCTCAGTTCTTCGAGCCCGTGCTGAAGAGGCGGAGCTCGCGGAGCCTCTCGACCAGGTGACCGCTCGGGCGGTCAGCGCCCTCTCGAAGCTGATCCCGCTGACCGCGCCGCTGCTGCGGCCCGGAGGCGAGCTGGTCCTGCTGAAGGGCATCAACGCCGAGAAGGAGATCGAGGCGGCGGCCAAGCAGATCCGTCGTTTCCGGCTCTACCCGCCCGAGGTCGTCGTGCTCGGCGACGGCGTGCTCTCCGAGGTGACGAGGGTCGTCCGGGCTACAGTGGGTTGATCGCCACGACGCCGCAGTGAGCCCCCGACTCCTCGTCCGTCGACTCCTCGGTGCTGATGTCCGTCCCACTCGCTGAGCGAAGGTTTCACGTGAAACAAACCGATTCCGCCGGTCTGACCGGAGGCTTCGATTCCTCGACTCCCCTGGCCCGGGAGATCGCGGACATGACCCGCCGGCGCGCACTGCTGAACGCCCAGCCGCTGCCCAAGCCCGAGTCGACGCGCGTCATCACAATCTCGAACCAGAAGGGCGGCGTCGGCAAGACGACGACGACCGTCAACCTTGCCGCCGGGCTTGCCCGCGGTGAGGCGAAGGTGCTCGTCATCGACCTCGATCCGCAGGGCAACGCGTCAACGGCCCTGGGCATCGAGCACCGCGCCGAGACGGCCAGCGTGTACGACGTGATCGTCAACGACACTCCCCTCGCGGACGTCGTGCAGAAGAGCCCGGAGTTCGCCTCGCTCTACGGTGTGCCGGCGACCATCCACCTGGCCGGCGCCGAGATCGAGCTGGTCTCGCTCGTCGCACGCGAGCAGCGTCTCCGCCGTGCGCTCGACCGCATGCTCGACACCATGGACGAGCCGTTCGACTACGTCTTCATCGACTGCCCGCCGTCGCTCGGTCTGCTGACCATCAACGCGTTCGTCGCCGCTCGCGAGGTGCTCATCCCGATTCAGTGCGAGTACTACGCGCTCGAGGGGCTCAGCCAGCTGCTCAAGAACATCGACCTGATCGAGCGGCACCTCAATCCGAACCTCGGTGTCTCGACGATCCTCCTGACGATGTACGACGGCCGCACGAACCTCTCCCAGCAGGTGGCAGCGGATGTGCGAGAGCACTTCCCGAAGGAGGTGCTGCGCGCGGTGATCCCGCGCAACGTGAGGATCTCGGAGGCGCCGAGCTACGGACAGAGCGTGATCAGCTACGACCCGCAGTCGTCCGGTTCGCTGGCGTATCTGGAGGCGGCCGCGGAGATCGCACGACGCGGAGCCCGGAAGACACCCGAGACGGCACACGAAGGAGAGGCACGCTGATGGCGACCAAGCGCACGGGACTCGGCCGGGGGATCGGCTCGCTCATCCCGACCAGCGACGAGTCGCGCTCCCGGCCCGTCGACGTCTTCTTCCCTGATCAGGTCGGCGATTCGGCCCGTGCCGAGGAGCTCCTCGAGGTCCCCGGAGCGCGCTTGGCGCGACTCCCCCTCGCCGACATCACCCCCAACACGGCGCAGCCGCGGTCGGTGTTCGACGAGGACGACCTCGCGGAGCTCGTCCACAGCATCCGCGAGTTCGGAGTGCTGCAGCCGATCGTCGTCCGGCCCGTGACGGCTCGCGGCGGAGCGAAGTACGAGCTCGTCATGGGTGAGCGCCGGTTCCGGGCCTCGAAGGCCGCGGGACTGACCACCATCCCCGCGGTCGTCAAGGACACGGCCGACGAGAACATGCTCCGCGACGCGTTGCTGGAGAACCTGCACCGCGCCGACCTCAACCCGCTCGAGGAGGCGTCCGCCTACCAGCAGCTCCTCAGCGACTTCGGGATCACCCAGGAGGCCCTGGCCACGCGGCTCGGACGGTCTCGGCCGCAGATCTCGAACACACTCCGTCTCCTGCGCCTCCCGGCCGATGTGCAGGCCCGCGTCGCTGCCGGCGTCCTGACCGCCGGACACGCGCGTGCGGTTCTGTCGCTCGACGACGTCGAGATGATGCGCCGCCTGGCCGACAAGATCGTCAACGAGGACCTGTCCGTCCGCGCCGCCGAGGCCGCCGCCGCGCAGATGAAGGCGCCACGGACGACCACGCGTCCCGTGGTGGAGGAGCAGGGCGGGCACTCCGGACATCTCTCGTCGATCGCGGATCACCTCGGCGACCGGTTGAACACGCGTGTCAAGGTCACTCTGGGTGCTCGCAAGGGCCAGATGGTCATCGACTTCGCCACCATCCAGGACCTGAACCGCATCCTCGCCGAGATCGGGGAGCCGACCGAGGTGTCGCTCGCTCCGTAGAGGGCCGGCCTAGCGGCCGCTACTGATCAACCGTGGGGTGGCGAGGGCGCGCTCTCGCTGTGGTCTTGGCAATAATGGCCGATGAGGCGGTATCTGCTCCCCTCGTCGGCATCACGATCACAGAGATCAGCACGCTTGAGGTGACCTACGAGCTGCCGTGCGAGCTCGGCACTCTTGGTCGTCGCCATTTCTCTGATTGATAGGCCCTTATGACCGGTACAGCCTGATGAGGTGGCCCCAGGATCTGCGAGGCCCTGCTGACTCCGGGCCTGGTCGCGAATACGGCGGTCATCATCGATCCACGATGATACGTCGGGTATCAGGGTAGTGATCTCTGGATAGAGCCACTCCTGCTGCGCCTAAGGTGGTCAAGTAGGCGCGGAGCGCCGGATCTAGAATTGGCGGAGTTCAGACATCGTCGGCCTCCGGCGTTCGAGTCGCGTTCGGTAGCTCGCTGGCGAGCGCAGGACGGGCGCCTGGACGGGTCGTACTCGCTGGCGCTCTCCGCTGCAAAGGGCGACGTCATCGTCGCCGATAGTCGCGTGCGCAATGTTTCACGTGAAACAGTCCTCGGTTGATCGCTGACATGAGGACCCCTTGGCTGACCGTGCAGCCCATGTCGCTCAGGAGGAGCGCTTCCTAGGCCTCCAGGCATTGGCCGGCGGGCGGGCAAGTAAGACGAGATGCGGTATCCCTCCATTTCCAGAATCGACGCGGATGTATGAGTGAGTTCGCCGACGCTTGACGGAGGACTCCGTCGGCGGTCGCCCCCAGAGGGCACTGAAAGAGACGATGTAAGGGCCGTTTCACGTGAAACGGTGCGCTCTAGGGCGGCCTGGCCGTTGAAGAGCTACGAACGTGCCAGGTCTAACAGGACGCCCTCGCGGCATGACCCGCTTCAGAGGGCGCATCTTTTCCGATTGAAGTTGCTCAACGGCTGCGGAAGCGTTTCACGTGAAACGCCTCTGCCGAGAACCTTGGACGCCCGTGCGGTTCACGTGGAACGGCCTTCGACCGCAGTGCTCAGAAGAGATCGCTCGCCTGACCACCGAAATTCCGACATCACCCCCCCGAGGCGGAGTTGAGGTCGGAGAACCAAGCGAGAGGGGTCCCTTCGGGCCGGTCTCGATACGTCGCGTTGTGGCTACTCGACCAGCATGACGACGAGGACCAGTTGCCGATGGAAGCCCATGGGCCAGGTCGATTCCTGGTGGGTTCAGCGCGGCGAGGGGTTCTCACCACGCCGATCTACGGATACTCGACCGGCGCGGCGATGGATGTCTGGCGTTGTGGGAGTCGAGACGCGGCCTCGGGTTCTTCCCCCGAGTCGGCAGTACTGGTCTGCTGATCAAGACCAAGACACGTTGTTGGGCGGCTACTCGACCCCTGTCATAGGAGAAGGAGGCGATCGCGGGTCTCGATATACCGCGATCCGGCTACTCGCCTGGCAGGGTTTCGCGCACTTGTTCACAACGCCGCAGCCTCGCGACAAGGAGCGTGCGCGCAGCGGACCGTTTCACGTGAAACGGCATGGAGTCAGGAGGCGGCGAGCTTCGCGAGAGTGGAGTAGACGTCGCCGAGGTAGCGGCCGGACGCCTCGATAGCCTGGGGAACGAGCGAGGTCTCGGTCATTCCGGGAAGGACGTTCGCGTCGAAGAACCAGGGGAGTCCGGCGTCGTCGATGATGAAGTCGAGCCGCGACAGATGGCGGAGTCCCAGCAGCTCGTGGATCGCAACGGCCACGCGGGACACCTCCTCCGTGATCTCCGGCGAGATCCGGGCCGGCGTGTAGAAGTGCGTCTCCCCCGCGTTGTAGCGCGCCTCGAAGGTGTACTGGCCCGCGACCGGGGCGATCTCGACGGGCGGCAGTGCGAAAGCTCCGTCACCGAGGTCGAGAACACCGACGGAGACCTCGGTCCCCTGGATCTGCTGCTCGATGAGCACGACGTCGCCGTAGGTGTACGCCTCCACCATCGCTCGCGGGAGCTGCGACGACTCCGTCACGATGCTGACACCCTGGGCCGAACCGCCCTGGGCAGGCTTCACCACAAGGGAGCCCGGCAGGTGCGCCTCGACCTGCTCCAGGATCCCGGCTGCTCCGAGCTCGCGGAACGTCTCGCGGGGGAGGGTGACGGAGCGCGGGGTCGAGAAGCCGGCGCGAGCGACGAGCGTCTTCGCGGTGGGCTTGAACCAGGCCAAGCGCGCCGCGTCCGTCTGCGAGCCGACGTAGGCGAAGCCCGCCGCTTCGAGGAGCCCGAGGAGCGCACCGTCCTCACCGCTCGCCCCGTGCACCGCGGGCCAGACGACGTCGGGACGCTTCTGCAGGAGCGTCGAGAGGAGGCCGGCGTCCGGTTCGTGCAGGGAGACGCGGTGGCCCATCGCGGAGAGACGATCCGCCACGCGACGGCCCGACCGCAGGGAGACGTCGCGCTCGTGGCTGATGCCACCGCTGATGACGACGATGTCGAGAGTACGGTCGAGCACAGAGAAATCGGTCATGACCAGGGCTTTCTTATCGAAGGAGCGGTGTCAGGAGACGTTCGGCGGCAGGACGGCGTCGCGCTTGCTCGCGTCGGCGCTGGTCAGCCGGCCCGTGCCCGCGAAGGTCGACAGCAGATCGAGCTCTCCGTTGATGACCGTGGCGAGGCGGCGGATGCCGTCGCCGATGCGCTCCGGCGTCGGGTAGCAGAACGAGAGGCGGATGTTCTGACGTCCGTCTCCGTTGCCGTAGAACGCAGTGCCCGGCGTGTACGCGACGAGCTCCTTCACCGCGCGCGGCAGCATCGCCTTGGAGTCGAGCTCCTCGGGCAGCGTGACCCAGACGTAGAAGCCGCCGTTCGGGTTCGTCCAGCTGAGGCCGGGCAGATGAGTCTGCAGGCCCTTCAGCATCGCTTCCTTCCGCTCGCGGTAGACGCCCCGGAAGGTGTCGATCTGTCCGCGCCAGTCGGCCGTCTCGAGGTACTTCGAGATGACCAGCTGGCTGAAGGACGACGGGCTGAGGACGGCCGCCTCGTTGGCGAGGATCAGCCGCTCGCGGATCGCGTGCGGAGCGAGAGCCCAGCCCACCCGGAAGCCGGGAGCGAGCGTCTTCGAGAACGTGCCGAGATAGATCACTCCGTCCTCCTCCAGCGAGCGCATCGCCTTCGGCGGGACGTCCTCGAAGTAGAGGAGGCCGTACGGGTTGTCCTCGAGCACGAGGATCCCCTCGGACTTGCAGATCTCGAGGATCTCGACGCGGCGCTCCCAGCTGAGGGTCACGCCCGCGGGGTTGTGGAAGGTGGGGATCGTGTACAGGAACTTGATCGTCTTGCCGGCGGCGCGGACGCGGGCGATGTGCTCGCGGAGGGCGGCGGGGATGAGCCCGTGCTCGTCCATCGGGACGTGCTCGACCTCGGCCTGGTACGACCGGAAGATGACCATCGCCGTGACGTAGCTGGGGCCCTCGGAGAGGACGACGTCCCCCGGGTCCAGGAAGAGCTTGGAGACGAGCTCCAGGGCGTGCTGAGAGCCCGTGGTGACCACGATGTCGTCCGCGCTGGCGGAGATGCCCTCGAGGGCCATGACGTCGAGGATCTGCTCGCGCAGGACGGGGACGCCCTGGCCCGACCCGTACTGCAGCGCGACGGGCCCCTGCTCCCGCATCACCGTCTCGATGGCGCCGGTCACCAGGTCCTGGGGGAGCGCGGACACGAACGGCATGCCGCCGGCGAGCGAGACCACTTCGGGGCGTGACGCGACGGCGAACAGGGCTCGGACCTCGCTGGCGGCCAGACCGGCCGTGCGCTCCGCGTAGGAGTTGTACCAGGGGTCGAGGTTGGTGCCGCGGTTGGTCACGATGGTTCCGCTTCGCTCGGTGGACAGTATCTCTCCGGCCGGAGCCGGGTGGATCCACAGTACCGGCCGGTCCTGTGCTGCGGCGGGGCGGTCGGGCGCCACCGCAGGGATCGTGGCCTGCGCCCCAGCGGGTCTGTTTCACGTGAAACAGCCCCGGGCACGAGGAGAGCCCCCGTCACGACGTGACAGGGGCTCTCGGAGACCGCAGAGGGCGGTCAGGGGTGCGAACTCAGAGGAACGCGGCCAGGTCGGCCTCGAGGGCCGGCTTCGGCTTGGCGCCGATGACGGTCTTCACGACCTCGCCCTTCTGGTACACCTTCATCGCCGGGATCGACGTGATCTGGTACTTCGCGGCGGTCTGCGGGTTCTCGTCGACGTTCAGCTTGACGATCTCGATCTTGTCGCCGTGCTCGGCCGAGATCTGGTCGAGGATCGGCGCGACCATGCGGCAGGGGCCGCACCACTCGGCCCAGAAGTCGACCAGGACGGTCTTCTCGGAATCGAGGACGTCGGACTGGAACGATGCGTCGGTGACGCTCTTCGCGGTGGACATGGTGTTCTCTCCTTCACGAGTCGGCGGGCTGCCGGCTCCGATGTGCGATGACCGGACGGTCAGCGGGTGATGAGCTCGGCCCGGGGTGAGCCTTCGGTGTGGGCGGTGCCATCGGCGAGCGAAGCGAGGTAGTGCTCCGCGTCGAGGGCGGCGACCGTTCCGGATGCCGCGGCAGTGACGGCCTGACGGTAGGTCGGGTCGATCACGTCGCCGGCGGCGAAGACGCCGGGAACGGAGGTCTGGGAGGAGCGGCCGACCACCGAGATGGTGCCCTCGGTGGTGAGGTCGAGCTTGCCGTGCACGACGTGCGTGCGCGGGTCGTTGCCGATCGCGATGAACAGGCCGTCGAGGTCGAGGTGGGACTCGGTGCCGTCGACCGTGTCGCGCAGCTTCACGCCGTCGACGTGGTTCTCGCCGGTGATGCCGGTGACCTCGGCGTTCCAGATGAACTCGATCCTCTCGTTGTCGAAGGCGCGCTTCTGCATGACCTTCGAGGCGCGGAGCGAGTCCTTGCGGTGGATCACGTAGACCTTCGCGGCGTGCTTGGTGAGGAAGGTCGCCTCCTCCATGGCGGAGTCGCCACCGCCGACGACGGCGATGGTCTTGCCCTTGAAGAAGAAGCCGTCGCAGGTGGCACACCACGAGACACCGTGTCCCGACAGGCGATCCTCGTCGTGGAGGCCGAGCTTGCGGTACGCGGATCCGGTCGCGACGACGACGGTCTTCGCCTCGATGCTCTCGCCGGAGCCGAGGTGGACGGTCTTGACCTCGCCCTCGAGATCGAGGGAGGTGACGTCGTCGTAGAAGGTCTCGGCGCCGAACTTCTCGGCCTGCGCCTGCATCGAGGTCATCAGCTCGGGGCCGAGGACGCCGTCGGGGAAGCCGGGGAAGTTCTCGACGTCCGTCGTGTTCATCAGGTCGCCGCCGATCTCGACCGACGAGGCCACGACCACCGGGTGCAGCTCGGCGCGCGCCGCGTAGATGGCGGCGGTCCAGCCGGCGGGGCCGGATCCGATGATGACGATGTCGCGCACGGCAACTCCTCGGGGTCTGTACGAGCGGTGACGGGTGGGGCGGGAGCCGAGCACCCGGAGCCGGTCGCTCGAATCGTTCCGCGGCTCCGTGGGCTACAACACATCCTAGGCGGGCACTATTCCGCGGGCCCGGGAGCGTGGGCAGCGCTACGGTCCGGTCGACTCAGCAGAACCGGAAAGGGCCTCTGACCGGGCTTTTGCCGGAGCAGCATCAGCGGCCCAGTCGGCGGAGCACCGGAGCGAGGACGGCGCGCAGCTCCGGCACCCGGAGGAACCAGAGGACCGCGAAGTAGACGAGCGCCATCACGGTGCCGATCGCGGCCATCGAGAGCAGCGGCTCCACGTAGTTCGAGACGGCGAAACCGCCCGCGCGCGTGCCGCCGAGGGCGACCAGGACGCCGTAGCCGGCGGCGGCGGAGGGCACCGCGGCGAGGACGAACTGCGCGAGCCTGACGAGGATCCGCCTGCCTCCGCGGCCGCCGAGCCGGCGGCGCAGGAGGAGGGCCGCCACGAGGGCCTGCACGCAGATGCCGAGCGAGGTCGCAGCGGCGATGCCGACAGCGGTGCGGTCGGCGGGGAGCCGGAGCACGATCAGGTACCCGGCGACCGCCACGACGACCTGCACCAGGGTGAACAGGAACGGCCGCGCTCCGTCGCTCAGGGCGTAGAACGCGCGCTGCATGATGGCGATCGAGGAGAACAGCGGCAGGGCGATCACGTAGGCCATGGCGATCGCTCCGATGGCCTGCGCGTCCGCGTACGAGTCGGTGAAGACGGAGCCGAACGGCACTGCGACCACGACGATCGCGGCGGCGGCGAAGACGAGCATCATCAGCACCAGGCGGAGCGAGGTGGAGACGTCCGAGCGGAACTCCTTCATCTCCCCCCGCGCGGTGTGGCCGCTCATCTTGGTGAAGTACGCCATGGCGATCGAGATCGCGATGACCGAGTGGGGCAGCATGAAGATCAGCCACGCCTTCTGCAGCGCCGCGGCCGAGGGCCCCTCCCCGGACGCGGTGGAGGAGACCTGGCTCTCGACGATGCCGGCGACGATGGTCAGCAACACCGTGGCGAAGGACCACAGCGACATCCGCCCGGCCGTGCCGAGACCGACGCCCCGGAAGCGGAAGTCGGGGCGGTAGCTGAGGCCGACCCTCCGCCAGAAGAGCATCAGGAACAGCGACTGGACGACGATGCCCAGCGTCGCGCTCCCGCCGAGGAGGGTGACCATCGCCGGGGACCACGAGTCGACCGGACGGTTCCCCTCCGGATCGGCGCCGAACAGCACCATGAAGGCGACGAGCCCGGCGATCACCACGACGTTGTTCAGCACGGGCGCCCAGGTGAAGGGGCCGAACGAGCCGCGGGCGTTGAGCACCTCGCCGAGGATCGTGAAGAGGCCGTAGAAGAAGACCTGCGGCAGGCACCAGAACGCGAAGGCGACGGCCAGCTGGTACTGCTCCGGTCCGTAGCCGGGCGCGTAGAGGCGCACGAGCAGGGGAGCGAGGACCGTGGCGGCGATCGTGGTCACCAGGAGCAGGCCGAGCGCCAGGGTCAGCAGGCGGTTGATGTAGCCGCGGCCGCCGTCGGCGTCGAGGCCCGCCCGCACGATCTGCGGGACGAGGACGGCGTTCAGAGCGCCGCCCGCGATGATCGAGTAGATCGTGTTGGGGAGCAGGTTCGCCGTCGTGAAGGCGTCCGCGCCCGGCGCGACCGCGGCTCCGATCGTGTTCGCCATGACGATCGACATGACGAAGCCGAGGATCCGCGAGACCATCGTGCCGGAGGCGAGGACGGCGCTCGCGCGTCCGAGGGAGAAGCTAGCCACGCGGGTCCGATCGCTGGTCGTCGAGATCGGGCTGGACCTCGAGCACGGCGTTCGGGTCCTCCTCGTCCTCAGGGGTGTCGCCTCGACGGCGACGGCGGATATTGCGGAGGATGCCGGCTCCGAAGACGACGACGAGCGCGATCCCGATGACCAGGGTTCCGACGGTCTCCCAGTCGGCGCGGACGCTGGTCGTCATGCCCGTGGGGGTGCCGATGGGGACGCCCTGCGCCGAGGTCAGCTGCAGGCCGAGGCTCGTCTCGCCGTTGCCGACTCGGGCCTTCACGGGGATGAGGACGCGGCCCTGCGAGCGGGCGTCGATCTCGGTGGTCTCGATCGCCTCCTCGTCGATGTCGAGGACGGCGTTCGAGGTCGAGGCCTGGATGCGGACGGCGATCGGCCAGGGGAGCTCGTTGCGGACGTACACGGGGATGCTCGAGTCGCGGGAGACCTGCAGGATGCTGCCGGTCGCGTCGATCGACACCAGCGAGAGCGTCCGGTCGGCCTCGGTCATGGCCGCGCCGACGGCGTCGCCCCAGCCGCTGCCGTCTCCGCGCCAGGTCACGGAGAGCAGCGCCAGCACGTCGTTGCGGCTCTTGCCCGAGAGCAGCTCCGGTTCCTGCAGCACGGAGGAGAACGCCTCGACCTCGGAGCCGGCGTCGAGCACGTCGCGCACCCGGTCGAGCCGCGACTCCGACTCCGGCGAGTCGACGACGCTCGCGCCCTCGGTCGCGGGGACGGCGAGGGCGGTGGAGAGGGCGACTCCGCGGGCCCAGGGCAGCGACTCGATCGCGTCGAGGGTCTCGGAGAGGCGCGCGGCGCCGATCGCCGAGCCGCGGCCGAGGGTGAGCACGACGTCCGGCGCGGTCCCCTCCTCCTGCACCTCGGCGAGATCGGTCGCGATCTCGGACATGCGGGCGCGCCACTCGGTGTCGTCGGTGGCGGTGGCGGCCGCGTCGAACGCCTCGGTGAGGCGCGAGTCGGCCACGACCAGGTCCGAGTCGCCGACGGTGGCGCGCGAGGTGGTGGTCACCTCCTCCGGCAGCAGGAGACCGGAGGAGGGGACGACCGTGCGGTTCACTCCGCTGGCCGCGTAGACGTCGAGGTCCGACCCCCGGAGGGTGCCCTCGTCGGGCCAGGCGACGCTGCCGAGGGAGGTGCTCCAGTCGGAGGCGAGCAGCGACTCGGTGCTCGGACGCGCCGGCAGGTCCTCGGCCGGCTGGTCGGAGTCGACGGCGACCGTGGGCGCCGGGCTGGCGGTGCCGGGAACCGCGGCGAAGCGGGTGTCGTCGATCGCGTACTCGAAGGAGGTGGGAGAGAGGAGCGCGGAGAGCCCGGCCTGCGCCTGGGCCGAGACGTCGGCGTCGGCGTACGGCAGGGCGAAGCGCTCGTTCGGCACGGACTGCAGCCGGTCGAGCCAGTCGAGGGCGGACTCCGGAGCGGCGCTGCCGAGAATGCGGATCGAGGCGAGGATGCGCGGGTCGACCCCGATCGTGACGCCCTTCCCCGCGACCGCGTCGAGCTGCCGGGTGAGGGTCCCCGTGCCGTCGGTGTAGTCGGCGAGGGCCTCGGCCGAGAGCAGGCCGTCGGCCGTGTCCGGGACGGTGAGCGGGACGAGGACGCTGACGCCGGTCTCGCGCTCCGGGGCCGCCGCGTCGTCGGTCAGCTCGACGGCGGTGCGAGCGGTCGAGACGACACCACCCGGACCGGTGACCGTGACGAGGACGGCGTGGGTGCCGAGCGCGGTCCGGTCGTTGGAGAAGGGGATCTGGTCGACCGGCACGGTGAGGCCGGCCTCGGCGGTGCTGGAGGGCAGCAGGCGCAGCTGGGCGGTCGCACGGACCGGGTCGGTGTCGTTGTCGGCCTCGGCGTCGAGCCAGTCGTGCAGCTCCGCGCGGGTGTCGAGGGTGGCGTAGGAGAGGGCGACCGTCACGTCGGCGCTGTCGATCGCCTCGGTGGTGCCGTTGCGCACGGCGATCGAGAGCTCGAGGTCCTGGCCGGGCCGCAGGACGCCGTCGCTGCCGGCCCCCGCGGTCGTGGTGACGGTGCCGGGAGCGGGCGTCGAGGTCGCCGTCGCGGCGGAGATCGGGGCCGCCAAGGCGGGGGAGGCCACGCCGGTCAGGCCGAGCGCGAGAGCGGCAGCACCTGCCGAGCGGAGCAGGAGGAGGGCCGCCCGCGAGCGGCGGGAGCGGAGGGAGGGGTCGCGCCGATGCATCGGACTCACTCGGCCTCCATGCGGGTGATTCTACGGGCAGCCCTCCTCGGGGCAGGCGGTGCGTCCGCTGTGCACGCGGTTCTCCCTGTAACCCCCTGGCACGGTCACCCGCTGACGGGACACCCCCCGCCACTAGGATCGTGCGAATGCACAGCGTCCAGACCGCTCTCGAGACCCTCCGCGCGCTCGCGGGGACGCCCACGGTGACGCGGCTGGCGGAGGCCTTCGCGGCCCAGGGCCACGAGCTCGCGCTGGTCGGCGGCCCGGTCCGCGACGCCTTCCTCGGCCACGGCGTGCACGACCTCGACTTCACCACCTCCGCGCGCCCCGACGACATCGTGCGGATCGTCGCTCCGATCGCCGAGGCGCACTGGGACATCGGCCGGGCCTTCGGCACGATCGGCGCTCGCGTGGCCGGCGAGACGGTCGAGATCACGACCTACCGCAGCGACAGCTACGACGGGGTGAGCCGCAAGCCCGAGGTCGAGTTCGGCGACTCGCTCGAGGGCGACCTGGTGCGGCGCGACTTCACGGTCAACGCGATGGCGCTGCGGCTCCCGGAGGTCGTCCTCGTCGATCCCTCGGGAGGAGTGGAGGACCTGCTCGCCGGCCGGCTGCGCACCCCCTCCCCCGCCGATCTCTCCTTCGGCGACGATCCGCTCCGGATGCTCCGCGGCGCGCGCTTCACCTCGCAGCTCGGCTTCCGCACCACCGACGAGGTCGAGTGGGCGATGGCCGAGCTCGCCGGCCGGATCGACGACGTCTCGGCGGAGCGCGTGCAGGAGGAGCTGCGGAAGCTCCTCGCGACCGCCTCGCCCCGTGCCGGCCTGGAGCTGCTCGTCGACACCGGTCTGGCCGGTCGCTTCCTCCCGGAGCTGCCCGCGCTGCGCCTGGAGCAGGACGAGCACCACCACCACAAGGACGTCTACACCCACAGCCTCACCGTGCTGGAGCAGGCGATCGCGCTGGAGGAGTCGCGGCACCCCGGAGCCGCGCCCGACGTCGTGCTGCGGCTCGCCGCCCTCCTGCACGACATCGGGAAGCCGGCCACGCGGCGGCTCGAGCCGGGCGGAGCGGTGAGCTTCCACCACCACGACCTGGTCGGCTCCAAGCTCGCGATCAAGCGGATGCGCGCGCTCAAGTTCGACAACCAGACGACGAAGGACGTGGCCCGCCTCATCGAGCTGCACCTGCGCTTCTTCGGGTACACGGACGGCGCGTGGACCGATTCCGCGGTGCGCCGCTACGTGACCGACGCCGGGCCTCTGCTCGAGCGGCTGCACATCCTCACCCGCGCCGACGTGACCACGCGCAACCGCCGCAAGGCCGACCGGCTCGCGCACGCCTACGACGACCTCGAGGCGCGCATCGCGGAGCTCGCCGAGAAGGAGGAGCTCGCCTCCAAGCGCCCCGACCTCGACGGCACGCGGATCATGGAGATCCTCGGCCTCGCCCCGGGCCCCGAGGTCGGGCAGGCGTACCGGTTCCTGCTGGAGCTGCGGCTGGAGGAGGGTCCGCTCGGCGAGGAGGTCGCGACGCAGCGGCTCCGCGAGTGGTGGGCGTCGCGCTGAGGCGCTGAGCGGGGCCCCGTGCCCGCCTCGCCCTGCGCCCGGGGTGGTGCGCCTCGAGCGGATCCGTCCGGCGCGTCGAGGCGGTCCTGTTGTAGTCTGTACAGGTTGTCCACGACCAGACGCACTCGCGTCCGCGGGAGTGGGCAGATGCTACATACCCTCCTGTCACGGAAATACCGTGGCCGTTCAGTCCGAAGGAGGTGGGTTAGTGACGCATCAGTACGAGATCATGGTCATCCTGGACCCCGAGATCGATGAGCGCACCGTCGCTCCGAGTCTCGACAAGTTCCTCAACGTCATCCGCACCGATGGTGGATCCATCGACAAGGTCGACGTCTGGGGCCGCCGTCGTCTGGCGTACGAGATCAACAAGAAGTCCGAGGGCATCTATGCCGTCGTCGACTTCACGTCGACCTCCGCCGCAGCGAACGAGCTCGACCGTCAGCTGAAGCTGTCCGAGGCCGTCATGCGCACCAAGGTGCTGCGGGCCGAAGAGGGCATCGCCCAGGTCGCGGCCGCCGCGAAGCTCGCCGACGAGAAGGCCGCCCGCAAGGCTGCCAAGGCCTCGGCCGCTCCCAAGGCGTAGCGCTCATGGCCGGCGAGACGATCATCACCGTGGTGGGGAACCTCACCGCCGACCCCGAGCTGCGCTATACGCAGGGCGGGCTCGCGGTCGCGAACTTCACCATCGCCTCCACGCCGCGCACCTTCGACCGTCAGGCGAACGACTGGAAGGACGGCGAAGCGCTGTTCCTCCGCGCCTCCGTCTGGCGCGAGTTCGCCGAGAACGTCGCAGGAACGCTGACCAAGGGCAGCCGCGTCATCGCGACCGGCCGCCTGAAGCAGCGCTCCTACGAGACGAAGGAAGGCGAGAAGCGCACCAGCATCGAGCTCGAGATCGACGAGATCGGGCCCTCGCTGCGCTACGCGACCGCGCAGGTCACGCGCGCCTCCGGTGGAGGCGGACGCGGCCAGGCCGGTGGCGGCCAGGGCAACGGCGGTCAGATCGGCGGCGGCCAGGGCGGCTTCGGCGGCGGCGGTCAGGGGGGCTCCGGCAACGCCGGCGGCAACCGTGGCGGTCAGGCCGAGGAGCCGTGGGCGCCGAGCGCTCCCGCCGGTGGCGACGTGTGGAGCACGCCGGGCAGCTACAACGACGAGACGCCGTTCTGAGCCTCGGCTCGGACGCTCTCCTCACCTGAATCACGCCTCCCCCGCACCGCGATCGCTCGCGGCGGGGCAGGGGCGAACCAGAATCTAAGGAAACCACTATGGCTGGAAAGAGCAGCGGCGACCGCCGCAAGCCGATCCGCGGCAAGGGCGCGAAGAACGCGGCCCCCGCGAAGTCGGTCCGCGTGGGTGTCATCGACTACAAGGACGTCGCGACCCTCCGCAAGTTCATCTCGGAGCGCGGGAAGATCCGCGCCCGTCGTATCACCGGCGTCTCCGTTCAGGAGCAGCGCCTCATCGCCCGTGCCGTCAAGAACGCCCGCGAGATGGCGCTCCTGCCCTACGCCGGCAGCGGAAGGTAGGTAACGGTATGTCCAAGGTCATCCTGACCCACGAGGTCGACGGACTCGGCTCGGCCGGCGACGTCGTCGACGTGAAGAACGGGTTCGCCCGCAACTACCTCATCCCGCAGGGCTTCGGCGTCGCGTGGACCCGCGGTGGCGAGAAGCAGGTCGAGCAGATCAAGTCGGCGCGAGCCGCTCGTGAGCACAAGACCATCGAAGAGGCCCAGCACACCAAGCAGGTCCTCGAGGCCAACCGCGTGAAGCTGACGGTCAAGGCCGGCAAGGACGGCCGCCTGTTCGGCTCGGTGAAGACCTCCGACATCGCGAACGCGGTGGCGGCGGCCGGATTCGGCGAACTCGACAAGCGCAAGATCGTCATCTCGAACGCGATCAAGCACGTCGGCGAGCACGAGGCCGTGGTGCGTCTGCGCGACGACATCCAGGCCACTGTGAAGCTGCAGGTGGTCGCGGCCAAGTAAGGCCGCGAGAACGCCGCGGAGGGCGGTGCGACGGGACTTCCGAGTCCCCTCGCACCGCCCTTCGTCGTTCCCGTTCTCCACAGCTCCATCCACATACACCCTCCGGCGGGACCAACCTTCACTGTGGTCTTGAGACTCTTTTCCCCACACACCTGTGGAAAGCGGTGAATGCCTGGTCAGGGCCCAGAAAAAACTTGCCGACGGCCACTGTTCCCACAGGGTTGTGCACATGTTGCCCACAGTGGGCCCGGCGTTTCCCCTCGGTTCTGCACAGCTCTCTCCACAGGGCGGTTTGCGTGCCGCGGGCGGCGGTCCGTAGGGTGGCGCAGCGCCCCGCGAGGGGTGCGGGCAGGCGCCCGTGCGCCGCTGTCGGAGGTCGCTGGTAGACCGGATCCCGGCACCGGCTCGACCGGACGCGCAGCACCCGACAGGAGGAGGCGAAGGCATGACGATCGCGCACCTGGCGGTACCCGGCTCGGACGGACGGGACGGTCGCGGAGACCGCGGCGAGTCGCGCGGGAACGAGCGGACCCCTCCGCACGACCTCCTCGCCGAGCAGTCGGCGCTGGGCGGCATGCTGCTCTCGAAGGACGCGGTCGCCGATGTCGTCGAGAGCGTCAAGGGCACCGACTTCTACATCCCCAAGCACGAGATCGTCTTCGACGCGATCCTCGCCCTCTACTCGCACGGCGAGCCGACCGACGTCATCGCGGTCACCGACGAGCTCACGAAGCAGGGCGAGCTGCAGCGGGCCGGCGGCGCCGACTACCTGCACACGCTCACCTCGATGGTCCCCACCGCGGCCAACGCGGGCTACTACGCCTCCATCGTCGCCGAGCGCGCTCTGCTGCGCCGCCTCGTCGAGGCGGGCACCCGCATCGCGCAGATGGGCTACCAGGGCGAGGGCGAGGTGCTCGACCTGGTCAACACGGCGCAGGCCGAGATCTACAACGTCACCGGCTCCGAGACGGCGGAGGACTACGTCCCGCTGACCGACGCGGTGACCGTCGCGATCGACGAGATCGAGGCGGCCGCTCACAAGGACGGCAGCTTCACCGGCGTCCCGACCGGCTTCGCCGACCTCGACGACCTGACCAACGGCTTCCACGCCGGGCAGATGATCATCGTCGCCGCGCGCCCGGCGCTCGGAAAGTCGACGCTGGCGCTCGACTTCGCCCGCGCCGCCGCGATCAAGCACAACATGGCCACGATCTTCTTCTCCCTCGAGATGGGGCGCAGCGAGATCGCGATGCGCCTCCTCTCGGCCGAGGCGTCCGTGCCGCTGCAGCACATGCGCAAGGGCACGGTCGACCAGCGCGACTGGACGACCATCGCCTCCACCCGCGGCCGGATCAACGACGCGCCGCTCTACATCGACGACTCGCCCAACATGACCCTCGTCGAGATCCGGGCGAAGTGCCGCCGGCTCAAGCAGCGGGTCGGGCTCAAGATGGTCGTCATCGACTACCTGCAGCTGATGACCTCCGGCAAGAAGGTCGAGAGCCGCCAGCAGGAGGTCTCGGAGTTCTCGCGTGCCCTCAAGCTCCTCGCGAAGGAGCTGCAGGTGCCGGTCATCGCGCTCTCGCAGCTGAACCGAGGCCCCGAGCAGCGCGCCGACAAGCTCCCCGCCATCTCGGACCTCCGCGAGTCCGGCTCGATCGAGCAGGACGCCGACATGGTGATCCTCCTGCACCGCGAGAGCGCCTACGAGAAGGACAACCCGCGCGCGGGCGAGGCCGACCTCATCGTCGCCAAGCACCGCAACGGCCCGACCCGCACGGTGACCGTGGGCTTCCACGGCCACTTCTCGCGCTTCGCCGACATCCCGGCGGTCTGAGCGTGAAGGGCGCCGCTGCCGTCCCCGAGCCCGTCGACGTCCCGCTGGGCGGGGGGTCGATCCGCCTGGGCCAGTTCCTCAAGTTCGCGGGGATCCTCTCGGGCGGCGAGGCCAAGGAGGCGGTCGCCGAGGGGATGGTGACCGTCAACGGCGAGGTCGATCTGCGCCGCGGCCGCCAGCTCGCCGTCGGCGACGTCGTCGGGTTCGACCGGAACCGCTTCCGCGTCTGCGAGTGAGCGCGGCCGCGCCTCGACGGGTGCGATCGGCCGAGACGCCGCGGAACGGATGAGACGCCGCTCAGAGGCGGGCGCGTCGGCGTGTTGAGCGGTGGCTCGGCGCACACTGGCTCCGGGACATCCCGGGACGACAGGAGACGCGCGTGCAGCTCGGCATTCACTTCATGAACTTCACTCTGCCCGGGGGGAGCGCGCAGATCGCGCCGATCCTCGGAGCGACCGCACGGACGGCCGAGGACGTCGGCTGCGCCTGGTTCACGCTGATGGACCACTACTTCCAGATGGAGCACTTCGCGACGAGCGAGGATCCGATGCTCGAGGGCTACACCTCGCTCGGCTTCGTCGCCGGCCGGACGGAGCGGATGCGGCTGGGGCTCCTCGTCACCGGCGTGACGTACCGCCATCCGGGACTGCTCGCGAAGATCGTCACCACCCTCGACGTGCTCTCCGGCGGACGCGCGATGCTCGGCATCGGCGCCGCCTGGTACGAGCGCGAGCACCTCGGGCTCGGCGTGCCGTACCCGCCGCTGAAGGAGCGGTTCGAGCGGCTGGAGGAGACGCTGCGGATCTGCCGTCAGATGTGGAGCGACGACGACGGGCCGTTCGAGGGGACGCACTACCGGCTCGCCGAGACGCTGAACCACCCGGCGCCGATCCAGCAGCCCGGCCCGCCCATCCTCATCGGCGGCGGCGGCGAGAGGAAGACGCTGCGGCTGGTCGCGCAGTACGGCGACGCCTGCAACCTGTTCGGCACCGGCGCGGACGACGTGGCGCACAAGCTCGACGTGCTGAAGCGGCACTGCGACGACCTCGGGCGCGACTACGCGACGATCACGAAGACCATCACCGGGGGCGGCGATCCGATCGGCGACCCCGACGGCTTCGTCCGCGCGATGGAGGAGTACGCGGCGCTGGGGATCGACCACGTGCAGCTGGCGCCGGCCGGGCCGGATCCGGAGGGGTACGTCGCCCGGCTGGGCGAGGGCGTGATCGAGCGGGTGGCGGCTCTCGGCTGAGGGCTTCCGGGACGCACGGTACCCGGACCGGCGCCGGTGCCGCGGGCGTCACCGCTGATCCGCTCCGCCGGCCGGGTCCGCCGTCACCGGCGCGAGGACTCCAGTGGCGGCCATTTCCCTGGTCGGGGGACGCCGTCGGCGGATCCTGCCCCCCGTCAGGGTCGCGGCGTAGACGCGGGCGAGGAGCGCGACCTACGGTTCGAGCCTCCCACCTCGGGTTATTGAGCTCACGCTGACGTGGGCAGATCGCTGGCCTCATGCCGCACGTGTCCTCTCGTACCTCGCTCCGCCGTCATCGGCAGAACCGCAGAAGAGGGGCGATCGGGACGGGTGTCGTCCTCGCCGTCGTCGGCGCCGCGCTCTTCGCCGGCGTCTCGGCGCAGGCGGCCACTGCTCCCGACCTCGGCACGGCGGAGGACTACTCGGTCCTGGCCGCGTCGACCGTGACGAACACGGGGTCGAGCGTCCTGGACCAGAGCGTCGGGGTCAGCCCGCTGACCGCCGTCACCGGGTTCCCGCCCGGACGGACGGACGGAGTGATCCACCGCGGAGACGCGGAGGCGGCCCAGGCCCAGGCCGACGTGGGCACCGCCTACGGACAGCTCGCCTCGCAGGCGACGACCGCGCAGATCGGCGCCGAGATCGGCGGCCGGACACTGAAGCCCGGGGTCTACACCGCGGCCGGACCGGTCGGAGTGACGGGGACGCTCACGCTCGACGCCGAGGGCGTCAACGAGGCGGTCTTCGTGATCCGCGCCGCGTCGACGCTGACGACGGCCTCGTCGAGCACGGTGGCCCTGATCAACGGAGCGCAGGCCTGCAACGTCTACTGGCAGATCGGCAGCTCCGCGACTCTCGGCACCGACTCGGACTTCGTGGGCTCCGTGCTCGCCTCGGCCTCGATCACGGTGACGACGGGCGTCTCCGTCGAGGGCCGCGCACTGGCCCGCACGGGAGCGGTCACGCTCGACTCCAACGACTTCACCGAACCGGGCTGCGAGCCCTCCGACGGCGGATCGTCGCCGACGGCGACTCCGACCATCACGCCGACCGTGACGCCGACGGTCACGCCGACCGTGACGCCGACGGTCACGCCGACGGTCACGCCGACTGTGACGCCGACGGTCACGCCGACCGTGACGCCGACGGTCACGCCGACGGTCACGCCGACTGTGACGCCGACGGTCACGCCGACTGTGACGCCGACGGTCACGCCCACCGTGACGCCGACCGTGACCCCGACGGTCACGCCGACCGTGACCCCCACGGTCACGCCGACCGTGACGCCCACGGTCACGCCGACGGTGACCCCGACCATCACTCCGACCGTGACCCCGACGGTGACCCCCACCGTCACGCCGACGGTGACCCCCACCGTCACGCCGACAGTCACTCCGACTGTGACGCCGACGGTCACGCCCACTATCACCCCGACCGTCACGCCGACCGTGACTCCCACCGTCACCCCGACGGTGACTCCCACCGTCGTGCCGACGGTGACGCCGACGGTGACTCCCACCGTCACTCCGACGGTGACTCCGACGGTCACGCCCACCGTCACTCCGACGCTGACTCCGACGGTCACGCCCACCGTGGCTCCGACGGCGACTCCCACGATCGCGCCCACCGTGGCTCCGACGGCCACGCCGACGACCACGCCGACGGTGACCCCCACCACCACGCCGACCGCGACGCCCACGGCCTCGCCCACTCCGACCGCGATCACAGCGCCGCGACCGGCGCCCTCCCACGCCGCGGTCCTTCCCGTGTCCGGGTCGAACGGTCCCCGCGGTCCGGCTCTCGCCTCGACCGGAGTGGACGCCGCAGCGACGGCGACCGCCGGAGTGCTGGGCCTGCTCGCCCTGGTCGGCGGGGGTCTGATGCTCCTCACCCTCCGACGCCGCGGTGAGCGCACCGGGAGCTGATCCCGGCTGATCACCGGAAGCTGATCACCGCCAGGCCGTGCGCCGGACTCCCGAGGGGTCCGGCGCACGTCTGCGCCCACGATCGCGCTCCGCCCGTCTCTCCGGTGTCCTCGCCGCTGCGCGCAGGCCCGCTCGTGCGTCGAGACGCCGCTCCGAGCGCCGGGACATCGCGGTAGGGGCAGTGTCTCGGGGCGGAAGGCGGCATGCGAGGAGTGCGCGACCGCTCTGCTCGGAACGCGGGCGTCCGCTCGATGCCGGGATCCGCTCCGCCCGGCCGTCAGACCCCGGCCAGCTCGGCTCGGAGGGGCGGGTCCGCGCCGATGCGGGAGGCGGTGACTCCCGCCGCCCGGGCCGCCCACCGGCCCGCCGCGAGGAGGGCGTCCTCGTCGAGAGCGGTGGTCCCGCTGTCGAGCAGGGCGTCGATCAGCCCGGCCATCGCCGTGTCGCCGGCGCCGATGGTGTCCGCGACGGCGATGCGGGAGGCGGGGACGACGACCCGGGCCCGGCGGGACGCGAGGACCATGCCCTCGCCGCCCCGCGTGACGACCGCCAGCGAAGGGCCGGCGGCCAGGAGGCGGTCGAGGACGGCGTCGACGGAGTCGCCGGGGTGGAGCCACTCGGCGTCCTCGTCGCTCAGCTTCACCAGATCGCAGCGCCGGAGGAGCCGCTCGAGGACGCGGTGGACCTCAGCGCGCGCAGGGAGCACCTCGGGCCGGATGTTGGGGTCGAGGCTGACGGAGGTCGCGGGCGGCAGACGGTCGAGCAGGTCCGCGACCGCGTCCGCGCCGGGGTGCAGGAAGGCGGCGATCGACCCGGTGTGGAGGTGCGCGGCTCCGTCGGGATCGATGCGGTCCGGGTCCCAGCTGAGGTCGAAGTCGTAGCGGGCCGACCCGTCGGCGCCGATGACCGCCGCCGCGGTCGACGTGGTGCCGCGCGCGGGCGCCGACACCGCGACTCCGGACTCCTCCAGGTGCGCTCGGGCCCGGCGTCCGCGCTCGTCGTCGCCCAGGGCGGTGGCGAAGCGGACGGAGCGGCCGAGCCGGGAGAGCGCGACGGCGACGGTCGCGGGCGAGCCGCCGACGTGCTCCGACCGGCTCCCGTTCCGCTCGACGACGTCGACGACGGTCTCGCCGACGACGAGGACGTGAGAGCCGGAGCCCGCGCCGGGCCCGCTCACTCCGCCGCCGCGCGGACCTGCAGCGTCGTGAACGGCGCCGAGGGGAAGACGAGCTGGGTGAGGGTGCTGAGACCCCCGCCGAGGAACACCTCGACCACCGAGGCGTCGACGACGATGCGGACCGGGATCCGCCCCGACTCGTCCGGCGCGGGCAGCGGAGCCCAGTCGACCGAGGGGAAGGACGCCGCGAAGTCCACCGCGCCGCTGCGCGTGCGGTCGCAGGTCAGCACTCCCTCGTCGCCGTCGACCGTGAGCACCACTTCGTCGTCGGTCGTGCCGGTGAGCAGGCGCAGCTCGGTGCGGTCGCCGGGGAGGCGGGACACGTCGACGTCGAAGACGCGGACGTCGCGGGACGCCGGCCCGGTCGGCAGGACCGCCCGCTGCGCGAGGCGGAGACGGCCGTCGGCCCCGCGGACGAGGTCGAGCTCGCGCACGAGCGACATGGACGAGCGCCACGGGCCGGTAGGCGTCTCGTTCGCGTAGTCCCAGTTGCTGGCCCACGCGATCGTGAGGCGGCTACCCTCGGGGGCGTCGTTGAAGGAGACGGCCGCGTAGTAGTCCCGGCCGTAGTCGAGCCAGTCGTAGTCGGCGGGGTCCTCGGACGCGCTGAGCCGGTCGGCGGTGAACTCGGCTCCGTCGAAGTCGCCGAGGAAGTACTGGCTGCCGGAGCCGCCGGCGATGCCGCCCGGGTTGAGGCTCACGATCATCATCCAGCGGACCTCGTCGGTGCCGCGCACGCGCACCGGGAAGAGGTCCGGGCACTCCCAGACGCCGCCCGTGGCGTGGGCGGGGCCGAAGTGGGAGCGCCGGGTCCACGCGATCAGGTCGGGCGAGGTGTAGACCGCGACGCGGCGGTCGACCGCCTCGACGGCGACCATCACCCAGTGGCCGTCGTCCCCGCCGAACCAGAAGACCTTCGGATCGCGGAACTCCGCGGAGCCGATGTCGAGGACGGGGTTGCCCGCGTACCGGGTCCAGGTGGCGCCGTCGTCGACGCTGTAGGCCAGTGCCTGGGCCTGCGAGGCCCCGGTGCCGTCCGGGAGGGCGTCGCGGGCGGCCGTGTAGACCGCGACGAGGGCCGTCTCGCCTGGGCCGGCGAAGCCCGCCGTGTTGCGGACGTCGGCGACCGCGCTGCCGGAGAAGGCCATCTCGCCGTCGAGGACGGGGATCGCGACGGGCTGCTCGCTCCACGACACCAGATCGGTCGAGGTCGCGTGGCCCCAGGAGATGTTGCCCCAGGTGCTGCCGGTCGGATTGTTCTGGAAGAACAGGTGGTAGGTGCCGTTGTGGAAGAGGAGCCCGTTCGGGTCGTTCAGCCAGGTGGATCGGGCGGTGAAGTGGGCGGACGGACGCCAGGCGTCGGTCGTCGTGGTGATGGTCACAAGGGCTCCTGAGGAGAGGGGTTCGGTGCGGCCTGACGAGGGGCGCGGGCGGCTGCCGCCCGCGGCCCCGGGGACTACTCGCCGCCGTTCTGGAAGCGGTCGTAGGCCTGCTGGTACGTCGCGGTCACGTCGGAGGCGCCCATCGACTCCAGCTGCGAGACGTAGGAGTCCCACTCGCTGTCGACGGTCCCGTTGACGATCCAGGCGGCGAACTTCTCCTTCACCAGGGTGTTGATGTCGGTCAGCGCGTACGAGACGCGGTCGAGCTCGTCGTTCGAGAGCATCACCGGCGGGTAGGCGTCGTTCGCCTTGTAGGGGAGGTAGTACTCCTTCACCAGGTCCTGGCGCTCCTTCGCGCGCGGCTCGGGGGCCACGACGGTCTCGAAGTCCTTCTCGGTGGTGATCTTCGGGCCGCCCGGGGCGACCTTCTGGCGGCGCTCGCCCTCGGCCTCGCCGGCGGCGGCGGGGATCTGCACGAGGAGGCCGGTGGCCTCGTCCTTCTGGAGGGTCACGCCGAGGGGTCCCCAGCTGCTCTGGGCGCTCATCTCGGGGTCGAAGAGGCGGTCGGCCCAGCGCATCGTGGCGGCGGGGTACTCGTTGGAGCGGGTGATCGCCATCGCGCCGCGGTTGATCTCCTGGTTGCTGGTGACGCTGGCGCGCTTCTCGCCGTCGACGCCCTCGAGCACACCGAGGATCGCGTAGTCGCCGAGGCGGTCCTCGCCGACCATCTCCTTCGCCTCCCACCAGAAGAAGGAGCCGAGGACCGGGGTGTCGGCCTTGCCCTTGGAGAGGAAGGCGACGTCGTCCTGCGAGAACGACTCGGGGTCGATGAGCCCGTCGGCGTACCAGTCGGAGAGCGCCTCGACGCCCTGCTTGTAGCCGTCGGTGTCGGCCGTGAACTGCACCTTCCCGTCGACCACGATGCGGTGGTCGTTGTTCTCCGGCTGCCCGCCGAGCGCCGCGATCAGGTCGTGCGGGTTGCCGCAGAACGAGTCGGTGCGGAAGGACAGCGGGATCTCGTCGGCCTTGCCGTTGCCGTTGGGGTCGCCGGTCCTGAAGGCCTCGAGCGCGGCCCGGTACTCCTCGATCGTCGTCGGCATCGGGAGGCCGAGTGCGTCGAGCCAGGCGGTGTTGATGAAGAGGAAGTTCGGGTACTGGAGGATCCCGAGCTCCTCGACCGAGGGCAGCGTGTAGATGTGGCCGTCCGAGGCGGTGAGCGCGGCGCGGATGTCGGGCCGGTCCTCGAGGATCGCGGAGAGGGTCGGCGCGTGCTCCTCGATCAGGTCCTCGAGCGGGAGGAGCGTGCCGTTCTCGCCGTACTGCACGATCTCGGCGTCGGTGAGGCCCGAGTTGAACAGCACGTTCGGCACGTCGTCGCTGGCGAGGAGGAGGTTCTTCTTCTCGGCGTAGACCTGCTCCGGGAGGTTCTTCCAGTCGATCGAGATGTTGGTGTCCTCCTCCCACTGCTGCACGAGCTGCATCGAGGAGTAGTCGGGGGACAGGGCGGACTTGGTGCCGCCGAAGGTCAGCGACAGCGTGTCGTCGACGATCGGCAGGCCGGTCTCGTTGAAGCCGACCTCGCTCGAGCGGTCCTGGACGGGGTCGTTCCCGCCGCCTGTCGTGCAGCCGGCCAGGAGCAGTCCGCCGGAGAGGGCGAGTGCGGTGGTGGTGAAGAAACTGCGGTGTCTCATCGTTCGTGTTCCTCTTGTCGAAAGGGTGGTGCGGGAGGGGTGGAGGGTCAGCTCTTCACGGCGCCGAGAAGGGCGCCCTTGGTGAAGTGCTTCTGCATGAAGGGCAGGACGATCAAGAGGGGGATCGTCGAGACGACGATCATTCCGTACTTGATCAGCTCGCCCAGGCGCTGGGCGGCGGCGTAGGAGTCCATCGCTCCGGAGCCGCCTGCGGAGGTGACCTCGGACTGGATCAGGACGTTGCGCAGCACCAGCTGGAGCGGGTACTTGCTCTCGTCGTCGAGGTAGATCAGGGCGTCGAAGAAGGCGTTCCAGTTGGCCACGAGGTGGATCATGATCATGAGGAAGATCAGTGGCTTCGACAGCGGCAGGACGATGCTGAAGAAGAAGCGGAAGTCGCTCGCGCCGTCCATCTGAGCGGCGTCGCGCAGCTCGCCCGGCACGTTGTTCTCGAAGAAGGCGCGGGCGATGATCAGGTTCCAGACCCCGACCGCGCCGGGCAGGACCACGGCCCAGATCGTGTCCAGCATCCCGAGGTCGCGCACCACCAGGTAGCGGGCGATCAGGCCTCCGTCGATGAACATCGTGAGGATGAAGATCAGGAGGAAGACGGTCCGCCCGTAGAGGTCCTTCCTCGACAGGGCGTAGGCCGCGCAGAGGATCGTGCTGACGCTGATCGCGGTGCCGACGACCGTGTACAGGACCGAGTTGCCGAAGCCCTGCCAGATCGCGCCGTCCGAGAAGATCCGCCCGTAGCCCTCGAGCGTGAAGCCGGCCGGCCAGAGCCAGACGTTCCCGTTGAGGATCTGCGACGGCTCGCTGAACGAGGCGATCACGATGAAGTACATCGGGTAGACGATCGCGACGATCGCCAGGAGCAGGACGGCGATCGCGATCGTGTTGAACACGGGGTCCGCGTACCGTCCGGTGCGCTTCGCCGGCGCGGTGCGGCGAGGGGGAGTCGGTGCCGACGGCCCGCGGACGGCGCGGTCGGGGTGGATGGTCTGTGTCATGGCGTCGTCACCAGAGGCTCGATTGGCCCGCACGGCGGGCGACCTGGTTGAAGGTCGCCAGCAGGACGAGGTTGATCAGGGAGTTGAAGAGGCCGATGGCGGCCGAGTAGCTGAACTGCGCCTGCTGCAGCCCCGCCTTGTAGACGTAGGTCTGGATCACCTCGGAGGTCGGGAGGTTGAGGTCGGTCTGCATGAGCAGGACCTTCTCGAATCCGAGGTTGAAGAGATTGCCGATCGCCAGGATGAACAGGATCGTGATCACCGGCAGGATGCCCGGGATGTCGATGTGGCGGATCCGCTGCCACTTGCTCGCTCCGTCGACGCGGGCGGCCTCGTGCAGAGCCGGGTCGATCGCGGTGAGGGCGGCGAGGTAGACGATCATCGAGAATCCGGCGTTCTGCCAGATGTCGGAGCCGATGTAGAGGGGCCGGAACCAGTCCGGCGAGCCCATGAAGAACACCGGCTCTCCCCCGAGGGCGACGATCGCGCTGTTCACGATCCCCGACCGCGGCGAGAAGAGCAGGTGAATCATGCCTACGACCACGACGACCGAGATGAAGGACGGCGAGTAGAGCACCGTCTGCGTGAACTTCTTGAACCGCTCGCTCTGCAGCTGGTTGACGATCAGCGCGAGCACGATCGGCACCGGGAAGGCGATGAGCAGCCCCAGTGCGTTCACCGTCAGGGTGTTCTCGATCAGGCGCCCGAACTGGAACGACGAGACGAAGCGGGTGAAGTTGTCCAGGCCCACCCACGGGCTGCCCGAGAAGCCGAGCGACGGGTTGTAGTCGCGGAAGGCGATCTGGGCGCCGTACATCGGCCAGTACTTGAACAGCGCCACGAAGACGAGCGCCGGAGTCAGTAGTACGTATAACTGCCAGGAGCGCAGGGCGCGCCTCGCAGCGGAGCCGAGGCGCTGCCTCGGGCTCAGGAGGCGCCGTGGCCGGGGGATCCCGGGGGCGGACTTCATCGTCGTCATGCGCGCACCTCTGCACTCGTCACCGATCCGCGGAGGACCGGTGAGCAATGGATGGGATGGGGTCGGGGCTCCTCGCGCGGTTCCGCGAGGAGGAGGGAGACGGCATCGCGGGCCATGCGCTCGTGGGGGAGCGCGACGGTCGTGAGGCCGGGGTCGAGGTAGGAGGCGAGGGTCTCCTGGTCGTCGAAGCCGACGATGGAGCAGTCCTCGGGCACGCGGAGGCCGCGCGCCTCGAGAGCCCGGTAGGCGCCCCAGGCGGTGCGGTCGTTGCCGCAGAAGATCGCGGTGGGGGCATCGGCCTCGTCGAGGAGCTCCGCGGTGAGCGCGAGGCCGTCCTCGACGGTGCCGCCGGAGCCGTGCCGGACGAGGCGTGGGTCCACGGTGAGGCCCGCCTCCTCGAGGGCGCGGCGGTAGCCCGCCCGCCGTCCGACACCCGCAGGGAGGTCGCTGTCGGCGGGCTGGATGTCGATGTAGGCGATGCGGCGGTGGCCGGCGCCCGTCAGCTGGCGGGTGGCGGTGTACCCGCCCTCCTCCTCGTCCGGGAAGACGCTGGAGAAGCGCCCGCCGGCGGACTGGGCGTTCACGACCACGGTGGGCACGTCGCCCAGCGCCTCCGGCACCGCGACGACGCGGTGGTACATCGAGGCGTAGATGACGCCGAGCACGCGGTACGACAGCATCATGTCGATCGCCGACTCCTCGAGGGCGCGCTCGCCGAAGGTGTCGACGCTGAGGATGATGTGGCCGCTCTCCCAGGCCCGCATCTGCGCGCCCTTCAGCAGGCGGCCGGCGAAGGGGGAGCTGGCGACCTCGTCCGAGACGAAGCCGATCATCCCCGACTGCCCGCTGCGGAGCGACTTCGCGAAGGCGTTGGTGCGGTAGCCGAGATCCTCGACCGCCTCCATCACGCGGGCTCGGGTGGCCTCGGTGACGCGGTTGCCGGGAGCGTTGTTGAGCACGAGGGACACGGTGGCCTGGGAGACGCCGGCGCGCTCCGCGACCTGCCTCATCGTCGCCGTCCGTCCGGCCATGACCCACCTCCTCGTGATCTCGGTTATTCGTATAACTGGAAAGTACACATCCGAGAGCGCGGCGTCAACATCCGATCCCGCGAGCCCGGGTCGGCAGGTCGCGAGAACGCAGGAGTCGTCGTTCTGGAGCTCGAGTGCGACGGCTTCCGCGTTCTCGCGGAGGGTGGAGGCGTCAGCCGGAGGACTCCCGCGGCACGAAGCGGACGGGCATGGCCTGCACGCCCGCGGTCGGACGTCCGTGGATCGCGTTCGAGAGCTCCTCCGCGGCGGCGCGGCCGAGCGTGTCGAGCATCATGTCGATGCTCGAGAGCGGCGGGCGGGCGGCCTCGACGAGGAGGTCCCAGTTGTCGAAGCCGACGACGGCCACGTCCTGCGGCACCCGCCGGCCGGTCTCGCGCAGGTGGTCGAGGGTGCCGCGGGCGATCTGGTCGCTCGCGCAGATGATCGCGTCGAGGTCCGGATGCGCGCGCAGCAGCGTCTCGGCGCACTGGCGCCCCCAGCTCTCGGACCACTGCCCGAAGAGGACGCCGCCGCCGACCAGCGGCAGCCCCGCCTCCGTCAGCGCCTGCTCGACGCCCCGGGCGCGGTCGTGCGCGGCGGTGTAGCTCGGCTCGCCGTTGACGAGGGCGATCCTCGTCCGTCCGCGCTCGATCAGGTGGCGGGCGGCGAGGACGCCGGCCTGCACGTTGTCGGGCGTGAAGGAGGAGTCGCGCGGATCCTCCGAGGGCGCGTAGGCGTAGACGACCGGCACCGGGATGGTGCGGGTGATCGAGGGGCGCGGGTTCGTCGTCCGGCCGAGCACCACGATCCCGTCGACGCGCTTGGCGAGCAGGTTCTTGATGTGGTGCTGCTCGCGGATCGAGTCGCCGCGGGCGTCGCAGAGGAGCACCGACGTCGATCCGGCGCCGAACGCGTCCTCGGCGCCGAGCAGCACGGGGAGCACGAAGCGGTTGTCGAGATCGTTGGTGAGCATCCCGATGGTGCCCGTGCGCCGGGAGTTGAGGGCCTGCGCGAACGGGTTCGGGGTGAAGGAGAGGGCCTCGGCGGCGTCCAGCACGCGCTGGCGGGTCTCGGCGCGCACCTGGTCGCGGCCGTTGAGCGCCTTGGAGGCGGTGGCGATCGAGACGCCGGCGGCGGCCGCCACGTCGGTGAGCGTGATGGTGCCGGTGGGCTTGCGTGGTGGCACCGCGTCTCCGTTCCGGGCCCGACGGGCCGCCGCGATGATCCTCGCACGACTCGGCGTAAAAGCCGAAAAGACCGAAAAGGTCGCATCTCTTGACGGACTGACGTGCTCTGCCTAGGTTTACCCGACAGAAAGTAGTTTCGGCCCGGCGCAGACGATCGGGACGACTGCCGAGGAATCCGTCAACGACGAAGGGATCATCCGTGAAGACGAGGAAGCACGCTCGGGGCCTCGCCGCCGCCGTCCTGCTGGGAACGGCCGCGGCCGCACTGACCGGCTGCGCGAGCGGCACCGGGGGCGACTCCGGCTCCGCCGCGGGAGGCAGCTACACGTTCTGGGACCCGTACCCCCAGTTCGACGAGTCGTCCGACTGGGCGAAGCTCATCGACTCCTGCGGGACCGAGGCCGGCGTCACCGTCGAGCGCACCGGCTACGACACCACCGACCTGACCAACAAGGCGCTGCTCGCCGGCCAGCAGGGCAACTCGCCCGACCTCCTGCTCGTCGACAACCCCGTGGTCTCGACGCTCGCGGAGTCGGGCATCCTGACCACGACCGCCGAGTCCGGGCTCTCCACCGACGGGATCGACGCGAACATCCTCGCGGCCGGCCAGACCGGCAGCGACACCTTCGGCGTGCCGATCGGCGCCAACACGCTCGCGCTGTACTACAACAAGGCCGTGCTCGAGAAGGCCGGCGTGGACGCCGCCTCCATCACCGACTGGGCCGGGCTGACCGACGCGCTCGAGAAGGTCACCGCCTCCGGCGGCAAGGGCATCACGTTCTCCGGCATCGGCACGGAGGAGGGGACCTTCCAGTTCCTGCCGTGGTTCTGGGGCTCCGGCGCCGAGCTGACCGACCTCGACTCGCCCGCCGCGGTCGACGCCGTCTCGCTCTGGAGCGACTGGCTGCAGAAGGGCTACGCGCCCAACTCCGTGATCGGCAACACGCAGACCACGAGCTGGCAGGAGTTCGAGACCGGCGAGTACGCGTTCGGCGAGAACGGCACCTGGCAGCTGGCCAACGCGAAGGCCTCGGGCATCGACTACGGCGTCCTGACCATCCCGTCGAAGGACGGCGGAGCGGCCCCCGCACCGACCGGAGGCGAGTTCCTCACCCTCCCGGTGCAGTCGGACACGGCGCGCTACGAGACCTCGAAGAAGATCGCCGAGTGCCTGACCTCGACGGAGAGCCTGGTCACGACCGACAACACGCTCTCGTACATCGCGCCGACGGCCGAGGCGCAGCAGGAGCAGGTCGCCGGCAACGCCGACCTCGAGCCGTGGGTCACCGCCGTGCAGGCCGCGAAGGGCCGCACCTCGGACGATCTCGGCACGAAGTACCCGAAGATCTCGGAGCAGCTGTGGGGCGCGGTGCAGACCGTGCTCAGCGGCTCGCAGTCTCCCGAGGACGCCCTGAAGGCCGCCCAGTCGGCCGCCGAATCCGCCACGAAGTAGGACGACCGGGGGCTCCCGCTCCCCGAACGAGGTCCTTCCGGCCGGTGCTCCGCGCACCGGCCGGGGGGACGGGAGAGACCATGACCACTGCCACCGAGACCGCCCGCCTTCTGCGGCGCGGCACCGAGCCGCCGGCCCCGCCCGCCCCGGCCGCCGAGAGCCGTCGGCGCCGCTGGCGACCCGAAGGCGGCCGCCTGGTCGCGTGGGCGTTCCTCGCCCCACTCGTCGCCTACCTGCTCGTCTTCTACGCGTTCCCGCTGTACCGCAACCTCGAGCTGAGCCTGAAGGACTACACGGTCCGCTCGTTCGTGCAGGGGAACGCGCCCTTCGTCTGGTTCGACAACTACGTCCAGGTGTTCCAGGACGCGACCTTCGGCCCGGCGCTGCTGCACACGGCGGTCTTCACCGGCGTCTCGCTCCTCTTCCAGTTCACGCTGGGGCTGGCGCTCGCCGTGTTCTTCTACCGCCGCTTCCCGCTGGCGAGCACGCTCCGGGCGCTGTTCCTGGTGCCGTGGCTCCTGCCGCTGATCGTCTCGGCCTCGACCTGGTCGTGGATGCTCAACAGCGACTCCGGCATCGTGAACGCGTTCCTGGAGTCCTTCGGGATCGGCCAGATCAACTGGCTCACCTCGCCGACCACCTCGCTGATCGCGGTCCTGATCGCGAACATCTGGATCGGCATCCCGTTCAACCTGGTGATCCTCTACTCCGGCCTGCAGAACATCTCGCAGGACCTCTACGAGGCGGCCTCGCTCGACGGCGCGACCGGCGCCCAGCAGTTCTGGCGGATCACGCTGCCGCTGCTGCGCCCGGTGTCGGCGATCACGATCCTGCTCGGCCTCGTCTACACGCTGAAGGTGTTCGACATCATCTGGATCATGACGAAGGGCGGCCCCGCCGACTCCTCGACCACGCTCGCCACCTGGACGTACCAGCTCGGCTTCGGCTCGATGCTGCCCGACTTCGGACCGGCCGCGGCCGTCGGCAACCTGCTGATCATCCTGGCCCTCGTCTTCGGTCTCGTGTACATCCGCGTCCAGCGGAAGCAGGCCGACTCGTGACCGCGCGCCGCCCCTGGTACCTGACGGTGGTCGGGATCGCCCTCACGGCGGTCATGCTGTTCCCCGTCTACTGGATGATCAACGTCTCCCTCACTCCGACCGGCTCGATGCGGAAGGATCCGCCGGACTGGTTCCCGTTCTCGCCCACGTTCACCGGCTACCAGGCGGTGCTGAGCGAGCAGCTGCCCTACCTGGGCACGAGCCTCGTCGTCGGCCTCGGCACCGTGCTGCTCACCGTGGCGATCGCCGCTCCCGCCGCCTACTCGCTGGCGAAGCTGCGGCCCCGCGGCGGGCAGGCCCTCTCGTTCGTGCTGCTGATCGCGCAGATGATCCCGGCGATCATCATGGCGATGGGCTTCTACGCCATCTACCTCAACCTGGGGCTGCTCAACTCGATCCCGGGCCTGATCGTGGCCGACTCCACCATCGCGGTGCCGTTCGGCGTGCTGATCTTCACGGCCTTCATGTCGGGGATCCCCGACGAGCTCACCCAGGCGGCCCGGATGGACGGAGCGAGCGCCTGGCGCACCTTCACCTCGGTGATCATGCCGATCAGCCGCAACTCCGTCGTCACCGTCTCGCTGTTCGCGTTCCTCTGGGCCTGGTCGGACTTCATCTTCGCCTCGACGCTCGACAGCGGCGGGAAGCTCCAGCCGATCACCCTCGGCATCTACAAGTACATCGGCAACAACAACCAGGAGTGGAACTCGATCATGGCGACCGCCGTGGTCGCCTCGCTCCCGGCCGCCGTCCTCCTCGTCGTCGCCCAGCGGTACGTCTCGGCGGGAGTCACCGCCGGCGCCGTCAAGGACTGACCCGTCCCTCCAAGGAGACACCGTGACCCTCACCGCCCCCACCGCCACCGCCCTCGGCGGCCCGGTCGCCCCCTCGCGGAGCGTGCTCCGGCCGCTCCGCCAGGACGAGATCCGCCTCACCGGCGGCTTCTGGAAGCACTACCAGGACCTCAACTCCTCCGCCGTCATCGAGCACTGCCGCTCGTGGATCGAGCGCGTCGGCTGGGCCGGCAACTTCGACCGCGCGGCCGACGGCTCGATCTCGTCCGCCGAGGGCGGCGACGCGCACGCGGGCATCGAGTTCGTGGACTCCGAGGTCTACAAGCTCCTCGAGGCCATGGCCTGGGAGCTCGGCCGGAGCGACGACACCGGGCTGCAGGAGCGGTACGACGACCTCGTCGCGCGGGTCGCCTCCGCCCAGGACCCGGACGGGTACCTGCACACGAGCTTCGGCCGGCCCGGCCAGCGTGCGCGCTACTCCGACCTGGAGTGGGGCCACGAGCTGTACAGCTTCGGGCACCTGATCCAGGCCGCCGTGGCGCGGCTGCGCACCGGTCACGACGACCTCCTGCCGCAGGTCGCCCGGCGCCTCGCCGACCACGTGCACCGCGAATTCGGGCCCGAGGGGAGGGTCGCCGTGTGCGGCCACCCCGAGATCGAGCCGGCCCTCGCCGAGCTGGCGAGGGCGACGGGGGAGGAGCGCTACCTCGAGCTGGCCCGCCTCTTCGTGGAGCGGCGCGGGACGGGGACGCTGAAGCCGATCGCGTTCGGCGCCGAGTACTTCCAGGACGACGTGCCCGTGCGCGACGCGGAGGTGCTGCGCGGCCACGCGGTGCGGGCCCTCTACCTCGCCTCCGGGGCTCTCGATGTCGCGGTCGAGACCGGCGACGCCGAGCTGGAGGAGGCGGTCCGCCGCCAGTGGGAGGCGACCGTCGAGCGGCGCACCTACGTCACGGGCGGGATGGGCTCGCACCACCAGGACGAGGCGTTCGGCGCGGACTACGAGCTGCCGCCGGACCGCGCCTACGCCGAGACCTGCGCGGCGATCGGCTCCACGATGCTCAGCTGGCGGCTCCTGCTCGGCTCCAACGAGCCCCGCTACGCGGACCTGATGGAGCGGACGCTGCTGAACGCGGTGCTCCCCGCCACCCGCGACGACGGCCGCGCCTTCTTCTACACGAACACGCTGCAGCAGCGCGTCGACGGAGTGGCGCCGGACGAGTCGCGCGAGACCGACCGCGCGCAGTCCAGCCTCCGCGCGCCCTGGTTCTGGGTCTCGTGCTGCCCGACCAACACCGCCCGCACCCTCGCGAGCGTCGAGCTCGGCTTCGCGACCGCCACCGACGACGGGGTGCAACTCCACCAGTACGGCGCGTACGAGGTGCGCACCGGAGGCGTCGCGCTGCGCGTCGAGACGGAGTACCCGGCCGACGGCGAGATCGTCGTGCGGATCCTCGAGGACGCGGAGTTCGCGCTGACGCTGCGGGTGCCGCCGTTCGCGCGGGGCTCGGCGCTGCTCGACGGCGAGCCGGTCTCGACGCCGACCGTCACCGTCCGCCGGGCGTTCTCCGCCGGCGACACCGTGCGGCTCTCGCTGCCGATGACGGCCCGCTTCGTCGCCCCGCACCCCCGGATCGACGCGGTGCGCGGCCAGGTCGCCCTCGAGCGCGGGCCGTTCGTGCTCGCGATCGAGTCGCTCGACCTGCCCGAGGGCCTGGACACCGAGCACATCGCGGTCGACGCCTCGGTGCCGCCGGTCGTGACGGCGGAGGGAGCGCGCGTGTCCCTCGTGGCGCGGGAGGCGGCTCCCGGCTGGCCCTACGGTTCCGTGCCGGTGGAGGAGGGGCGCCGCTTCGAGGCGGAGTTCCGGCCGTACCACCGCTGGGCGAACCGCGGGCCGTCGACGATGCGGATCTGGACGCCGACGGCCTGACGGGCACCGCTCGCGAGAACGCAGAAGTCGTCGCACTCGAGTGTGAGTGCGACGACTTCCGCGTTGTCGGCGGGGGACCGGTGGAGGGGAGCCGGGCTCCCCTCCGACCGGCTCAGCCCTGGGGCGAGGAGAGACTGACCTGGCGCGCCTCCATCGCGAACATCGAGAGGTTCGGGTGGATGCCCGCCGCGGACGAGTCGCCGTAGGGCTGCGCGATCCAGCGCGTGCTCTGCGGCTGGCAGATCCCGTGGTCCTCGGACTGCGAGCGGATGTCGACGAGCCGCAGCTGACCGGCGGGGAGCCCGAGGTCGCTCGAGATCGCGGTGAGCGTGGAGGCCTCGGTGGTGGTCAGCGTGTCGAGCAGGTTCTGCAGATACGTCGACTCCGCCGCGGTGTAGCTCCAGGCGGGATCGCTGCCCGATGCCGCGCCGGAGCAGGAGACCGAGGTCCCCGGCCTGCCGAACACCGACGGGTAGCTGATGAACCGGATCTGCACCGACGAGGTGCCGTCCTTCTTCGTGGCGGCGAGGATCTGCTCGACGATCGGCTTGAGGTTCGCCTTCATCGCCGCAACGGTGATGTCGCCCTTCCGAGTTCCGCCCTTCGTTCCGTTCCAGTTCGGGACGCCGTTGCCGTCGACGCACGAGGTCGTCCTGTCGCAGGCGTACATCGCTCCGGTCACCGTGCCCTCGTACCTCTTGCCAGCGGAGTTCGTGCCGGAGTAGACGTCGTTGCCGCCGACCGAGACGGTCACCGTCTTCGTCCCCCAGCCGAGCGCTCCCGCTCCGCGCCACGGGTTCGCGGCGTAGCCGGTCGCGGCCTCGGCGAGCTCGTCGCCCTGACCGGTCGACGTCGCGATGGACTGGCTGGTGTCGGAGGGGCAGGACGCGTCGTAGAAGGTGTCGCGCTGCCCGAAGCGGTCGGCGAGGTACTGCACCTGGTTCCAGCGGGAGCGCTGGCAGGCGCCGCGGTCTACTCCGCCGCTCTTGATGAACTGGCGAGCGTTCTGGTCGGTGAAGGTCGAGACGCCGGGACCGGCCGCGTAGGAGCTGCCGAAGCCGACCGTCGTGGCCCAGCCCATCCCGGTCGGGACGACGGTGAGGCGGTCCAGGTTGAAGCCGCCCTTCTTCACCAGGACGTAGAGCGCGTGCGTCCCTGCGGGGATCGGCACGTTCTGCACGACCTGGGTGCGCCAGGTCTGCCAGCCGTTCGTGTTCGGGATCGTGGTGTCCGCGGGGCTGACGATGTTCGACCGGTCGTCGAGCGCGTAGGCGATCACTCCCGAGTCGAAGCCGCTGGCGACGCGGGCGCTGATGTCGAACGCCCCGGCGCTGTCGGCGTGCACGTCGTAGCGGAGCCACTCCCCGTCGTCGGTCCCGCCGACGTCGAAGTTGTCGCCCTGCGAGGACTCGACCGACGAGGACTCGAGGTCGACGTCGCCGCCGCGGTAGTAGCCGACGAGCGGCAGGCCGCGGTACGTCGTGTTCCCGTTGCCCGCCGTGGTGTCGTGGTAGCCCGTTCCCTCGCCACCGGCCGCCCAGTCCTCCGCCTCGATGGTGCTGCCGGCGGTGATGTCGGTGATGCGCGACGCGGTGAGAGTGCGCAGGTCGATGAGTCCGCTCGCGACCACGGTGAGGGTGTGGGTGCCCGCCGGAAGAGTGACTCCGGAGACGGACCGGTCGGCCCAGGCTCCCGCGGTGGTGGATGCCGGGAGGGTCGCGAGCGGCTGCCCGTCGAGCAGGATGCTCGCCCCGCCGGTGAGGTTGTTCGTGGTCCGGAGCCGCAGCGCGAGGTCGTAGCGGCCGCCGGCGACGACGTCCACCGTGTAGTTCATGCGGTCGCCCGTGGCGAGCCCGACGACGGCCTCGCCGCCCCCGTAGGTGGTGTCCGTGCTGGTCGCCAGGTTCACCGCGTCGGGGCGGTAGCCGCTCGTCGTGCTCTGCGGTTGGGCGATCGAGTAGCCGACGCCGGAGCCGCCGTCGTTGTAGTCCTGGGCGAAGACCACGCCGGGGAGCACTCCCGCGTTCGTGCTGTAGCCGGAGGCGAGGCCGCCGGTCACGGTCGAGCGGTGCGCGTCGCCGGTCGCGGGCAGCGGGGAGACGCGGACGCCGGCGAGCGAGGGCGTACCCTGTCGCGCGACGGTCGCGAGGTTCAGCGTGCCGTCGGAGACGGCGACGACGGCGCTCGCCGTGGAGGCGCTGCGGGCACCGGATCCGGCCGCGAAGGGATCGACGCCGCTGAACGCGGTCCCTCCCTCCGCTGTCACGTCGAAGACGTTCTGCCCGGCAGCGGTCCCCGCGTTCTCGCTGAGGAGGAGGGAGACGCGGTAGCGGCCGTTCGGGACCGGCAGCGCGTACGAGACGGCGCCGGTGCGGGTGGTGCGGTAGAGCGTGTCGTCGGCCGTGTTCGCGATGTCGCCCGCGACCTGCGCTGTGGCGCCGCCGGAGACGAGCCCGGAGTCGCCGGTGAAGTGCTCGGAGGCGATGTCGCTGTAGCCGGCGGTCGCTCCGGGCGAGAGCGCGTAGCTGCTCTTCGCCCCGGCCCAGGTGTAGGTCGAGGTCGAGTGGGCCTGCAGCTTCGCGGTGAAGCCGGTGGTTCCCTCGCCGACGGTCGCCGTCGTGGCGGGTCCGCTGTTCACGACGACGAGCACGCGGCTTCCGTCGGGGTTCTCGAACGCGGTCTGAGCGACGTCGTCGCCGGTCAGTCCGCCCTCGGCGCCGATGCGGTGCGCGCCGGGCTTCACGAACTTCGAGAACTGCGCCAGCTCGTAGAACTTGGGCATGTACGAGACCGTCGCCGCGGATCCACTGGTGTCCACCTCGACGAGGGGCTCCTGCGGAGCCGAGAGGTCGGTGACCGGCCCGCCGTTCTGGTCGAGCACCATGTTCCAGTAGATGTACGCGCTCTGACCGTGGTTGATCTGCTTGACGATCTCCTTCGCCCACTTCTCATCGCGGATGTAGTTGGTGGGCTCCGCCTGGCCGAGGTCGGTGTGCTCGCTCATCCAGGAGGAGTACCCCGGGCTGGCCTGGGCGAAGAGGTCGAGGTTGGCGTCGGAGCAGTAGTTCTGCCCGAAGTCGCACTCGTAGGGGTGGAAGTCCGCGCCGGAGGCGTACGGCTTCACGGCCGGGTCGTTGAGGACGTTGGACGGGTAGTACCAGTGGTCCTGGTTGTGCTCGTAGACGCGGATCTTCGTTCCGGTGCTCTGTGCGGCGAAGGTGGGGCCGAGGTAGGAGCCGACGAACTGCGCCATCTGCGAGTCGGTCCAGAGAGTCGCCTCGAACGACGCGGGGTTCTCGGGCTCGTTCTGCACCGAGACGTCGGTGACGTCGATCCCCTGCTGCTTGTAGGCGGCGACGTACTTCGCGAAGTAGTCGGCGTAGGCCTGGTAGTAGCGGGGATCGACGGACGGGGCGACGAGGGAGGCGTCGCCGGAAGCGGTCGGCTTCCCGAGGAGGGACTTGTTGTTCTTGAGCCAGGAGGGCGCGGTCCACGGCGAGGCCATGAGGCGGAAGGGTCCGCCGGCGGAAGCCTGGGCGGCCTTGATGTAGGGGATCAGGTACTGCTGGTCCCGCGCGACCGAGAAGTCGTTCAGGCCGAAGTCGCCGTCCGTCTCGTCGTAGGAGTAGTGGTCCAGCGCGAAGTCGTTGGACCCGATCGAGGTGCGGGCGATCGAGAAGCCCGCTCCGGTACCGGGGTCGAAGAGCTGGTCCATCACGGCGCCGCGCTGCGCGGCGCTGACGCTCGGGCGGTTGAGCACGTCCCAGCCCGCCTCGTTGAAGGTGGCGCCGAAGCCGTCAATGGCCTGGTGCTGCTGAGCGGCGTCGACGCGGATGTCGGGGACGGCGCCGTTGAGGCTGCCGAAGGTGGTCGCGGTCTTGGTGGCGAGTCGGTCGGCCGCGAGTGCGGTCTGAGTGACCGACACGGTGGTACCGGAGGGGGCTGCGACGGCGGACGTGGCGAGGGCGCCCGTCGTCAGTCCGGCCGAGGCCAGCGCTGCGATCGCCGCGGCGGCGATCACGATTCTCGGTTTCATGGTTCTCCTCATCGAGTTCCCGCTCGGAGCGGTCTGGGCACACGATAAAGACTTACCAGGCCGTAAGTAAATACCGACCGCAGGAATGGACTGAACGTGGCTGGAGTCCGTCACGGCCCGCAGGACCGCCCGGTGGGCGTCGGCGCGGCCGGCCGGAGCGGTGCTTCGGACGCATCGGAGCGCTCCCGAGAGGGAGTGGCGCGGCGGGGATCAGCGCAGGCGCGCGAGCAGCGACTCGATGACCAGCTGGACGCTGCGCCGCATGGTGACGCGGCGGTCGCTGAGGAGCCACTGCGTCTGCAGTCCGTCCATCGTCGCGATGATGACGGAGGCGGCCTCGGCCACCTCCACGTCCTCCGGATCGCGACCGGTCGCGTCGGCGACGGCCGAGGTGATCATCGAGCGGAGGCCCTCGTAGCGCTGGGCGAAGAAGGCGCGGGCGGGGTGGTTGTCGGTGACGGACTCGCCCAGCAGCACCGTGTAGGTCTGCACGATCCCGGGCCGCAGAGCGTTGGCGGCGGCGGTGTCGATGAGGTGGTCGAGCAGGGCGGCGCCGCGCGGGGCGTGGTGCCCCTCCAGGTCGGCGACGTCCGCGTCGTCGCGGTACTCGAGCAGTGCGATGAGCAGCTGCTCCTTGGAGCCGAAGTGGTGGAGGACGCCGGCGTGCGTCATGCCCACGCGCTCGGCGATGTCGGCGAGGGAGCCGTTCGCGTAGCCGTGCTCCCCGAACACGGCCATCGCCGCGTCGAGGATCTCCTTGCGCCGCTGCCCCGACCGCTTCTGCGGCCTCTGCGCCTTGCCCGCCCCCGATGCGGCAGGCGCCGGCCAGCTCTGCTGTGCCCTCATCCGCGCCCCTTCCGCCGAGTCGATTCTACCTCTCGAAAAATTTACTTACCGGTCTGTCAGTAACTGTGTGATGATGACTCCCATCAGCCCGAACCGATGGAGCGACGACGATGATGTCACCCCCTACTTCCCACCTCCCCGACGACTTCGTCTGGGGTCTCGCCACCTCCGCGTACCAGATCGAGGGCGGAGTGCGGCAGGACGGCCGCACGGCCAGCATCTGGGACACCTTCGCGCACACCCCCGGCCGCACCCGCCACGGCGACACCGGCGACACCGCGTGCGATCATCGACGGCTCTGGGAGGCGGACCTCGACCTGCTGGTCGAGCTCGGCGTCCCCGCCTACCGCCTCTCGCTCTCCTGGACGCGCCTGCAGCCCGGAGGCCGCGGACCGCTGAACCCCGCCGGCGTCCGCTGGTACCGCGAGCTCCTGAGCGGCCTGCACGCCCGGGGCATCCGCCCCTTCGTCACGCTCTACCACTGGGACCTCCCGCAGGAGCTCGAGGACGAGGGCGGCTGGACGGCGCGCTCCACGGCCCGCGCCTTCGCCGAGTACGCCGGAGCGGTCGCCGCGGCCCTCGGCGATCTCACCGGGGACTGGATCACCATCAACGAGCCGTGGTGCGCGGCGTTCCTGGGCTACGGCCTCGGTGTGCACGCCCCCGGCCGCTCCAGCACCCGCGACGCCGTCACGGCGGCCCACCACCTCAACCTCGCGCACGGCCTGGCCACCCGCTCGATCCGCACGGCGGCCCCCGGTGCCCGCATCGGAGTCACGAACATCGTCGCGGACCTGGTTCCCGCCACTCCCGACGACCTCGACGCCGTCGAGCGCCTCGACGCCGTGAACCACCAGCTGTTCCTCGCGCCGGTCTACCGCGGGGAGTACACGCCGCGGACCCGGGCCCTGCTGGACCCGTGGGGGCTCTCGGACGCCGTTCTCCCCGGCGACCTGGCGATCATCGCCGAGCCGACCGACTTCGTCGGCATCAACCACTACCAGCGCGTCGTGGTCGAGGACGACGCGGACGGCGGGGCGGCCCGGGTCCGCGAGACGCCCGCGGGCTCGGAGCACACCTCGTTCGGCTGGTCGGTCACTCCGGAGGCGCTTACCGCCGTCCTGCTCCGCGTCACCTCCCGCTACTCCGACCTGCCCGTCTACATCACGGAGAACGGGGCGAGCTTCCACGACTACGTCGACCCCGAGGGCCGCGTACTCGACCCCGAGCGGATCGACTACCTCGCCGGCTACATCGGAGCGATCGACGCCGCCGCCGCGCAGGGTGTGACCGCGGCCGGCTACTTCGCCTGGTCCTTCCTCGACAACTTCGAGTGGGGCGAGGGCTACGACAAGCGCTTCGGCCTCGTCCACGTCGACTTCGGCACGCAGAAGCGCACGCCCAAGCAGTCCGCCTCCTTCTACCGCGACGTCATCGCCGCGCACCGCTCCTCCGCCGCCGCCCCCGCGGCGGCCCTCACCCGCTAGCCCCACCCCCCACGAGAAAGCGAACTTCGATGAAGAAGCTCATCACCGCGATCGCCCTGACCGCCGTCACCGGGATCGCCCTGACCGGCTGCGCCGTCGGCAGCGCCGGATCCTCCGACGGCTCGACGACCCTCACCTTCCAGAATCAGTTCTCGGACGCCGAGACGGCCGAGGCGCAGAAGCTGGTCGCGGAGTACCACGAGGCCCACCCCGACGTCACCGTCACCCTGGCGCGTGACAACGACTCCTCCTACTACGACAAGCTCGTCACGCAGATCTCGGCGGGCAAGGGCCCGGACATCGTGCGCCTGGAACCGCCGAAGGTGGCGCAGTACGCGGCCAGCGGATTCCTCGCCCCCGTCGAGGACTCGCTCGGCGACAGCTCCGACTACTTCGAGAACACCATCACCGCAGCCACCCGCGACGGCCACGTCTACGGCGTCCCGCAGGACGTCTCGACGCTCGCGCTGTTCTACCGGAAGGACCTGCTGACCGCGGCGGGGATCGACGCGCCGCCGACGACCTGGGAGGAGCTGACCGCCGACGCGCAGAAGCTCACCGCCGACGGCAAGTACGGCATCGGCCTCTTCGGCGGCTGGGGCGCGTACGAGTTCTACCCCTGGCTCTGGCAGTCGGGCGCCGAGGTGATGGCCGACTCCGGAAGCGAGGTCGCCTTCGACTCGGCCGACGGGGTCCGCGCCCTCGAGCTCTGGACCGACCTGCAGAAGACCGCGATGCCCGCGGGCATGGCGACCGCCACCGAGGACGACGTCCGCGGCCCGTTCACGAACGGCGACATCGCGATGATGACCTCCGGCCCTTACATGACGTCGATCCTCGAGGCCTCGGGCCTCCAGGACGACCAGTGGGGTGTCGCGCCGCTGCCTGCGGACGCGACCAGCGCCTCCGTGCTGGGCGGGATGGACCTGTCGGTCCTGGCGAGCAGCCCGCACCAGGAGCAGGCGGGTGACTTCCTGAGCTGGTGGGCCTCCGACGACGTGCAGTCGCGCTGGGCGGACGACCTGGGCTATGTGCCCGCGAAGAAGTCGCTCTACGAGCAGGCGCCCTTCACCGACGACCCGACCGTCGCGACCTTCGGCACCATCATCGAGGCGTCGAAGTCGCGGCCGACCGTGGCCCGCGCCGCGGACGTCGACTCGGCGCTCGGCAACGCCGTCGCCGCAGCCCTGTCCGGCGCGGCCAGTCCGCAGGAGGCGCTCGACGAGGCGGCGCAGAAGGCGAACAGCGCGCTCGATGAGTAGCCAGACGCTCCTCGCGGCCGCCGTGCGCCCCCGTGCACGGCGGCCCCGCCGCGACGGTTTCGCACCGGCGGTGATGCTCGCGCCGATCTCGATAGCCGCCGTCGTCGTGATCGGCCTGCCGATCCTCTTCGTGATGGTCGAGAGCTTCTTCGACGTGAACCCCAGCCGCCATGTGGGCTGGCAGTGGACCGGCCTGGACAACTACGCCCGGATCGCCGGCGACAGCGAGCTCGGCCCGGTCATGCTGAACAGCGCGGTCTGGACCTTCGGCTCCGTCGCGCTGCAGTTCGTGCTCGCGTTCGCCGCCGCTCTGATCGTCCGCGAAGCCCTCCAGGGGCGGGCGTGGGCCTGGCTCCGCGCCGCGTACGTGGTCCCGTGGGCGACGCCGATCATCGTCGGAGCGATGTCGTGGCGCTGGCTCTACCAGCCGCAGTTCGGCCTGCTCAACGATGTGCTCCAGCGCGTCGGTCTCGGCGACCTCCAGCACGCGTGGCTCAGCGACCCTTCGACGGCTCTCGCCGCGGTGATGGTCACCAACGTGTGGCGCGGCTTCCCGTTCATCATGATCATGCTGCTCTCGGGTATGGCGGCCATCCCCGACGAGGTCTACGAGGCGGCCCGCGTCGACGGCGCCCGCACCGGGCAGCGGATCCTCTGGATCACTCTGCCGCTGCTGCGTCCCGTGATCCTCCTCAGCACGCTCATGTCGCTGATCTGGACGTTCAACAACTTCGGCCTCATCTACGTGATGACGCAGGGCGGCCCGGACGGCGCCAGCGACATCCTCACCACGTTCGTCTACAAGAACGCGTTCCAGCGCTTCGACTTCGGCTACGCGAGCGCCCTCTCGGTGTTCCTCTTCGTGATCGTCGCCGCCGGGTCCCTCCTCTACGTCCGCGCACTCGGGAAGGGCGCCCTGAAATGACCGCCACCGTCGACCGGCCCGTGCTCACTCCGAGCACCCCCGTCCCTCCGCCCCGTCCGCCCCGGCGCGTGCGCCGCCGGCCCCGCCCCGGCATCGTCGCCGTGCGGATGCTCGGCGTCGTCATCGGCGTCTTCGCCGTCGTGCCGGTGCTCTGGACCGTCCTCGCCTCGTTCAAGGACGGCACCGAGATCTTCCGGAGTCCGCCGACGATCCTGCCGGCGAACCCCACCATCGAGAGCTACCTCTACGTGCTCGGGCGGGGAGCCTTCTCGGCCTGGTTCGTCAATTCGCTGATCGTCTCGTTGTCGACCGTGGCGCTCGGGCTGCTGATCGGGGTACTCGGCGGCTACGCCCTCTCCCGCTATCGGATCCGCGGCAAGCGCTTCTTCCTCGTCAGCCTGATCATGACGCAGATGTTCCCGAGCGTGCTGCTGATCATCCCGCTGTTCTGGCTGGTCTCGAACGTGGGTCTGTACGACAGCATCGCGGCGCTCATCATCGCGGGCGTCTCCACATCGGCGCCGCTCGGCGTGTGGCTGATGAAGACCGCCTTCGACGAGATCCCGCGGGAGTTCGACGAGGCGGCGCGGATCGACGGCGCCGGAGCGTTCCGGACGCTCTTCAGCGTCGTGCTGCCCGCGGCCCGGCCGGGCGTCGTCGCGACCGGCATCTTCCTCTTCATCGGAGCGTGGGAGGAGTTCGTCTTCGCGCTCACCTTCACCAGCTCGGACCAGAACCGCACGCTGCCCGTCGGACTCTCGCAGCTCAGCTCGGCGTTCGAGGTGCACTGGAACGACGTCTCGGCGATGAGCGTGCTCGTGCTGATCCCCTCGCTCGTCCTCTTCGTGTTCATCCAGCGCTGGCTGCTGGGCGGGGCGATCGCGGGCGGAGTGAAGGGGTGAGCCTCGTCGAGCCGGGTGCCCTGCCGATCAGCGGTGAGGTGCAGTTCTGGCGCATGGAGCCGGAGGAGTGGGAGCCGGCGCTGCGCGCGGTGCAGGAGATCGGCATCGACACGGTCGCCACCTACCTCTCGTGGCGGCGGCACGAGCCGGTGCAGGGCACGCTCGATCTGCGCGGCACCCACGCGCCGGAGCTCGACGTGCACCGCTTCCTGCGCCTCTGCCGCGAGCGGGGTCTGCGCGTGATCCTCAAGCCGGGGCCGTGGATCTGCGCGGAGGAGCCCAACGGAGGTCTGCCCGACTGGGTGGTGGCCGATGACGCGCTGATCGCCCTCGACCACCGGGGCGAGCAGGTGTCCGGCTACAACCCGCCCTTCAAGCACCCGATGCCCAGCTGCTCGAGCCGCGCATACCGCGCCCTGGTCGAGAGGTGGATCCGCGCCGTCTGGAGCGACCTCGCGGAGTTCCTCGGCGAGGACGGTCCGGTCGTCGGCACCCAGTACGACAACGAGCCGAGCCTGGGGTTCCAGGACAGCATGCACGGCTTCGACTGGCACCCGGACGCACTGGCCGACTGGCACCGGTTCATCGGCGGGACGGTGGAGCCGCCGCGCCCGCGGACCGGGCCCCCCGAATCCGCGACCGCTCTCGAGTCGGCGTGGGCCCACTGGCACCGGGTCTACTTCGCGGACTACCTCGCGTGGCTCCGCGAGGTGACGGCCGACGCCGGCGCCGCGGTACTGGCGGGCACGATCAATCTCAACACCCACCCCGTGCGCGGCTGGCCGCAGGACGGGCGGGTGCTGGTCGAGGCGCTCGAGGGCACCGTGGTCGGCGAGGACCACTACTACGTGCCGCCGCTGGACGACCGCGACCTCGCGGGGCTGGCGCTCGCCGTGGCGCAGGCGCGTGCCTCGGCGACTCCGCTGGTCTGGTCTCCCGAGATGCAGGCGGGCATCTGGCGCTCGCCCGGCGAGGTCGTCGACTACCCGGACCCGACGGTGGAGGAGCAGGTGGCGTGGTGGGGAGCCGCTCTCGCCCTCGGCTACCAGGGCTTCAACCTGTACATGCTGGTCGACCGGGAGAACTGGGAGCATGCGCCGATCACGCGGAGCGGTGTCGTCACTCCGCTCGGACGCGCCCTCCAGCGGATGCTGCGCGAGCTGCGCGGGGTGCGGATCCGTCCGGGCTCCCGCCCGCTGCCGGCCACCGCGCTGGAGTGGGACGACCTCGCTCGGGTCGACGCCTACCGGGTGCGCGGCACGCAATCGGCGCCGGACACCGCCTGGGACTCGCCTGCCGCTCGCCGACGCTACGACGCGGTCGAGAGGCAGTCGCTCGAGGCGGTGCGAGCGGGTCGGCAGTTCGACCTCGGCGGGACCGCTTCGGGCGTCGCGATCGAAGCGCCGGCGGGGTTCCTCGTGCGGGCGCACGAGGACGCGCAGGGGGCGGTGCTGCTGTACGTCGTGCGGCTGCCCGGAGCGGCGGTGCGGGGTCCGGTGGAGCTCGGGGTGCCGCTCGCCTGGCGCGCGGTCCGGCGCGCGGACGCCCAGGTGCGGTGCGAGTCGGGGCGGGTCGTGCTGCCGGCGGCGGCGGACGTGTTCGAGATCTGGAGCGTGGAGGCCTGAGGCGGAGCGGCATCCGGCCGTTCTGGGCGGCGGTGGTGCAGCCGGGCCCTGCGCTCAGATCCAGCCGCGCTCGCGGGCCTCGATCACCGCGCGCTGGCGGGTGTCGACGTCGAGCTTGCGCAGGATCGACGAGACGTGATTGCGGACGGTGCCGGAGGAGAGGTGCAGCGCCGCGCCGATCTCGCCGATCGTCTCGCCGCGGGAGCCGGCGCTGAGCACGTCGAGCTCGCGGTCGGTCAGCGGGCTGCGCGTGTTCGCCAGAGCGTCGGCGGCGATCTCCGGATCGACGTAGCGGCGTCCGCTCGCGACCTGGCGGATCACCTCGGCGACGTCCTCGACCCGGCGCGACTTCGGCAGGAAGCCGCTGACGCCCGCTCCGAGCGCTCGCCGCAGGACCCCCGGCCGCGCATGGCGGGTGACGACCACGACCCGCGTCGCCGAGACGCGGCGCAGCCGCTCCGCCGCCTCGATCCCGTCGAGCCCGGGCATCTCGACGTCGAAGAGGCACACGTCGGGCTGCAGGCGCAGCGCCTCCGCGACCGCCTGCTCGCCGTCGCGGCACTCGCCCACGATCTCGAGGTCCTCCTCGAGGCGGAGGAGCGCGGCCAGCGCCGTGCGGATCATGTCCTCGTCGTCGGCGATCAGCACCCGGATCATGAGTCGCTCCCCACCGGCAGGCGAGCATCCAGCTCGAAGGAGCGGCGGACCGCCCCGGCGCGCAGCGTCCCGCCCGCGCGCTCGACCCGCTCCGCCATGCCGAGGACGCCCGAGCCGGTCCCGTCCGCCTCCTCCGCGTCCGGTGCCAGGTCGTTCACCGCCTCGAACCGCCACTCGTCCCGCTCCCGCGCGAGCCGCAGCCGGGCGCTGGAGCCGCCGCCGTGCTTGAGGATGTTCGTCGTCGTCTCGCGGACCACCGGCCCGAGCGTCTCGGCCGGCGCGTGAGCCGCCGCCGGGTCGACCTCGAGCTCGACGCGGAGCCCGGCCGAGCGGAGCAGGTCGGCGGCGTTGGCCAGCTCGTCGGCGAGCGGGACGCTGCGGAAGCGCGTGGCGAGCTCGCGGGTGCCGGTGCGGGCGCCGTCGACCGAGCGCTGGGCGGCGCGCAGCTGCTCGAGAGCGGCCTCCGGGTCGCTGCCGAGGAGGCGCTCGGCGAGCTCGAGCTGCAGCGCGATCACCTGGAGGTGGTGGCCCTGGAGGTCGTGCACGTCGCCGGCGAGCAGCAGGCGCTCCTGCGCGGCGGCGAGACGGCCCTCGGCGGCGCGCGCCCGGTCGAGCTCGCGGACGATGTCCCACCACCACAGCGCGCTGACGACAGTCAGGGGCAGCAGCGTCGCGAACAGCAGGAGGGTCGAGAGCGCGGCCGACGCGTCCGGCGCCGCGCGCGTCTGCTCGAGCACCGCCGCGACCGCGAGGACGATCGTGCAGAGCACCATCACCCGGAGCCGCACCCCGCTCTGCCAGGGCAGCACCGCGATCAGGGTCGCGGCGAGCGAGAGCCCGAGCGCGAGGCTCCCGGCGGCCGTGCCGGTGAGCGCCGCGGCCGCCACTCCGAGGCCGAAGACCAGGGTCGGCACAGCCCGGAGGCGCACCGGGCCCTCGCGGTCGGCGCGCCGGTACGCGAGCGCGGTCGGCGAGAACACCGCGACCCAGGCGGCCGCGCCCAGGAAGTAGGCACCCTTCCGCCACTCCTCGGCCTCGGCGCTCAGCACCGCCACGGACCAGACGGCCAGGACGATCACCACGAAGGAGGCGGCCGACGCGAGGGTGTACCACCAGGTCACGGCGACGCCGCGGCCCGCGCGCACGGGCGGATCCGCCTCGGTCGAGTTCACCATGCGGCCCAGGCTACGACCATGACACTTGTCACCCCTCGGGCCGTCGATCCTCCCGGGACGCGGTGACCCGGCGGCACTGCCGCAGCGGGCGCGGACACGGTCGGATGGAGGAGTCCCGAGAGCCGGGGCCACGAACCGGAAGGCACGACCATGACGATCATCAGCGACGCGATCCTCGGATTCCAGGACCTGATCGGCCGCGTTCCCGAGCTCGTGCAGCCCCTCGTCGTCGCCGCGGCCGGGGCCGTCCCCTTCATCGAGGGAGAGGGAGCGGCGAGCATCGGGATCATCGGCGGCATCCACCCGGTCGTCGCCGGGCTCGCCGGGGCGATCGGCAACTTCGTCTGCGTGGCGCTGCTCGTGCTGCTGGGCACCGGCGTCCGCTCGGCGATCACGGGCCGCTCGGAGGCGAAGCGGACGACTCCGCGGCGCGAGAAGTTCCAGCGGGCCTTCACCCGCTACGGCGTCCCGGGCGTGAGCCTGCTGGGGCCGCTGCTGCTCCCGACCCACTTCACCGCGGTGATGCTGGCGGGCGCCGGAGTCGGCCGCGGGCGGATCCTGCTCTGGCAGGGCGTCGCGATCGCGCTGTGGACGACGGTGCTGACGGTGATCGTCGGGCTCGCGGTCTCGGGCGCGACGCAGGCGGGCTGAGCGGGCCGGACACGGTCCTGAAGCGTGCGACCCCGGTGGCGCAGAGGCGTCCGCGCCACCGGTCAGTGCCGGATGCGCCGTCCCGGTCCGCCGTCCGGATCCGCCGGGCCGGCGGACTGCAGGTGGGTGTGCAGGCGGATGAGGGTGTCGCGCAGCCGGGTCTTGACGGTGCCGAGCGGGATCGACAGCTCCTCCGCGATCTCGGAGTGGCTGTACCCGCGGACGTAGGCGAGGTAGAGGACGTCGTGGTGGATGGCGGCGAGCTGCCGGATCGCGCCGGCCGCGGGCGCCAGGGCCAGCCGGACGTCCGAGCGCTCCCACTCGTGATCGCGCGGCCGGTCGAGGACCGTGTACTGCAGCTCCCGGCGCCGCGCCGACCGGTCCGCCCGGGCGCGGTCCACGGCACGGCGGTGCGCGACCTGGGCCAGGAAGGCGAGCACGGGACGGCCCGGGTCGAGCGAGCGCGCGGTGCGCCAGAGCTCGAGGTAGACCTCCTGCGCGACCTCCTCGGCGGCGGCGCGGTCGTCGAGCACCGCGTCCGCGATGGAGACGACTCTGCCCGCGGTGAGCGAGTAGAGCTGCCGGAAGGCGGTCCGGTCGCCCGCGCAGACCCGCAGCAGCAGGGCCGCTGACCGCGCAGGGCTGTCCCAGGGCTCACGCCGCTTGCCCGTCATCGTCGACACAGGGCTCAGCCTGGCACCGCGGACGCGCTCCTCCCGGGGTCGTGCCCCGAGAGGTGGCCCCCGTTAGAGGCTCACTTTCACAGGAGTCCGCCGATGCGCGCCGCACGCCCGCCGATGCGCGGCCCCGGTCGCGCACGGGGCCCGTGCGGCGGCGTCGACGGACTGGGCCGCCCGTCAGGCGGCGACGCGCGCGTTCGACTGCGCGAGGAGCGCGACCGAGCGCAGGCGCGCCTCCGTCTGCAGCGACGCGTGGGCGACGATGACCTCGTCGGCGTCGGCGGAGCGGGCGAAGTCGGCGGTGTAGTCGGCCACCTGGTCGCCGGTGCCGACACCGGTGTAGGTGGTCATGCTCGCGACGTGGGCGCCGATCGGGGCGCTGAGCAGGGCGTCGAGCTCCTCGTCGTCGAAGGTCTGGCCGACGGGGATCTGCCCGCTCTGGCGCAGCAGCATCATCAGGCGGGCGCGCTTCATCTGCGCGAACTGCTCCTGTGCGTCCTCCTCGGTGTCGGAGGCGATGGCGTTCATCCCGGCGATCACGTAGGGCGCGTCGAGCTGCTCGGAGGGGCGGAAGCCGCGGCGGTACTCCGCGACGGCCTGGTGCAGCGCGTCCGGAGCGAAGTGCGAGGCGAACGCGTACGGCAGGCCCAGAGCGGCCGCGAGCTGCGCGCCGAAGAGCGAGGAGCCGAGGATGTAGAGGGGGACGCGGGTGCCGGCGCCCGGTGTCGCGCTCACTCCGGGGATGCGGGACTCGCCGGCGAGGAATGCCTGCAGCTCCAGCACGTCCTGCGGGAAGCGCTCGGAGGAGTCGGGGTCGCGGCGGAGCGCGCGGAAGGTCGCCTGGTCGCTGCCGGGGGCGCGGCCGAGTCCGAGGTCGATCCGGCCCGGGTGCAGCGTCTCGAGGGTGCCGAACTGCTCGGCGATGGTGAGCGGGGAGTGGTTCGGCAGCATGACGCCGCCGGAGCCGAGGCGGATCGTGGAGGTCTGCGAGGCGACGTGCGCGATGAGCACCGAGGTCGCGCTGGAGGCGATGCTCGCCATGTTGTGGTGCTCGGCGTACCAGACGCGGCGGTAGCCGTTCCGCTCGGCCTCCTGGGCCAGGGCGACGGAGGCGGCGAAGCTGTCGCGAGCGGTCTCACCGGGGGCGATGGGGGCGAGGTCGAGGATGGAGAGGGGAACGCTCATGGTGAGGGCAACGCCCGCGACGGCTCCGGTGTTCCCGTCGCGGGCGCCTTCCTCACGCCTCGGGGATGTCGCGGCCGTACGCCTCCAGCGTCACGGCCTCGGGCTCCGGTCCGCCGCGCACGCCGGCCTCGAGGGCGTCGATGCGGGCGAGCTCCGAGCCGGAGAGCGCGAAGTCGAACACGTCGATGTTCTCGGCGATGCGCTCGGGGCGGGTCGACTTCGGGATGACCTGGCGGCCCTCCTGCAGGTGCCAGCGGAGCATCACCTGCGCGGCCGTCTTCCCGTACTTGGCGCCGAGCTCGAGGAGCACCGGGTCGTCGAAGCTGCGGCGCGGGGAGTCGCGGTAGGCGGTGATGCCGCCGATCGGCGACCAGGCCTGCGTGAGGATGTCGTTCTCGCAGCCGAAGCGCTCGACCCGCCGCTGCTGGAAGTACGGGTGCACCTCGAGCTGGTTCACCGCGGGGACGACGTCGGTCTCGGCGAGCAGGCGGGTGAGGTGCTCGACCATGAAGTTGCTCACGCCGATCGCCCGCACCCTCCCGTCGGCGAGCAGCCGCTCGAGCGCCCGGTAGGCGTCGAGGGTGCGGTCGAAGGCCTCGGGCAGGGCCTGGTGCAGGATCAGCAGGTCGATCCGCTCGACGCCGAGCTTGCCCGCGCTCTTGTCGAAGGCGTGCAGCGTCTCGTCGTAGCCGTAGTCGCTGATCCACACCTTCGTCTCGAGGAAGACGTCGTCGCGGCCGGCGATCGCCTCGCCCACCTCGCGCTCGTTGCCGTAGGCCGCCGCCGTGTCGATGTGCCGGTACCCCGCGTCGAGCGCGGCGGCGACGGCGGCGCGGGTCTCGTCGGGCGGAGTCTGGAAGACGCCGAGTCCGAGGGCGGGGATCTCGACACCGTTGTGGAGAGTGAACGTGTTCATGAGCCCACGCTACGTCCGCAGACGCCGAGTCGCCCGAGAAGCCGCGCGCGACTCCTCAGGCGACCCCGTCGCTCCGGCCCTGCTCAGCCGTCGATCGGCAGCAGGATCCCCTTCACCGTCTCGTCCGTGGCGAGGAACTCCTGCACGGCCGGATCCTGGAAGGCCTGGACGAGCTTCCTCACGTTCTCGGTGTCGCGGTACTTCGAGCCGATGGTGAGCTGCCCGGCGAAGTCGTCGGGGGCCTGCGGGGCGAAGATCTGCTGCTCGATCGGGATGCCGGCGGCGAGGTAGTACTCGGTGTAGCCGACGGCCGCGTCGAGGTCCGGCAGCGCGCGCGACTGGGCGGCGAAGTCGAGCAGCGTGAACTGCAGGTTCTTCGGGTTCTCGGCGATGTCGTCCTGGGTCGCGGTGCCCGGCTCCGTGCCCGGCTTCAGCGTGATCAGGCCGGCGTTCTGCAGCAGCCAGAGGCCCTGCGCCTCGTTGGCGGGGTCGGAGTAGAGCGAGACCGTGCCGCCGTCGGGGATCTGGGAGACGTCGGAGTACTTGTCGCTCCAGAGCCCGAAGCCCCAGCGGAAGACGGGGGTGGCCGCCTCCTCCTCGAAGTCGGGGTTGGCCTCGAGCACCTGTCCCAGCCAGAGCTTGTGCTGGTAGACCGTGGCCGCGACCTCGCCCTCGCTCACCGCGCGGTTGATGGTGTTGCTGTCCGAGAGCCCCTTGAAGGCGACGGTGATGCCGTAGCGCGGCGCCACCTCCTTCGCGACGAAGTCGACCAGGGCCTGCTCGGAGGCGTTGCCCTCGGCGGTCGCGACGTAGAGCGTCGCTCCCTCCTGCTCGTTGGCCGAGACGGCGGGGGAGAGGAGCGGGACGGCGATCGCGGAGGCGACGCCGACCACGACGACGGCCGCTCCGGCGATCCAGGGCCAGCGGCGCTTCTTCTTGAGGTCGAATCCGAGGTCGTCGGGAGTGGACATGGCGGTGCCTTTCGAAGAGAGGGTGCGCGGGCGCGCGGGAGGGGCGCCCGAGGGCGCAGGAGGAGGAGTGGTGGTTCTAGACGGCGGCCGCGACCCGCGGCGCTCGCCGCGAGCGGGAGGCGCCGGGCGTGGTCGCGCGGACGAGGGCGTCGCCGGTGAGCTGCACGGTCGCGACGGTGGCGACCAGGATCACGATGGTGGCGAGCATGACGGTGGTGTCGAAGCGCTGGTAGCCGTAGGTCACCGCGACGTAGCCGATGCCGCCGGCGCCGATCGTGCCGGCGATCGCCGAGTACTCGATCATCGCGATCGTGTTGATCGTCAGGCCGCCGATGATCTGCGGAACCGCCTCGCTCAGCTGGGCGGTCCGCACCACCTGCAGCCGCGACGCTCCGGAGGCGCGGGCGACGCGGGTGAGCGAGAGCGGCACGCTGCGCAGCGCGTTCTCGACGATGCGGGTGAAGAAGGCGATCCCCGCGATCGACATCGGCACGACGGCCGCCGCGATCCCGATGTTGGTGCCGGTGATCAGGCGCGTGAACGGCATGATCGACGCCATCAGGATGAGGAACGGCAGCGAGCGGCCGACGCTGATGACGGCGCTGAGCACCTGGTGGGCGGCCCGGTTCTCGGCCAGCCCGCCCGGAGCGAGGTTGTGCACGAGAGCGCCCAGCGGCACGCCGACCAGCACCACGATCGCCATGACGATGCCGACCATGATCAGCGTCTCGCCGAGCGCCGGCAGCACCAGCGCGGGGATCTGCTCGAGCGGGACCTTGTTGTCGAGGTGGAGGATCACGCCGCCACCTCCTCGGCGAGGACGCGCACGCCGGCGGGCCGGACCGACAGGCCGAGCTCGGCCGCCGCACGGGTGAGCCGCGCCTCATCGACCGGGCCGAGCCCGATCGTCGCGTGGCCGACCGCCTGCCCGTCCACCGTCTCGATCGCCGCGCCGAGCAGCGAGACGGGGCCGACCGCCTCCGCGAGCCGGGTGACCCAGTCGGTCGGCACTCCGGAGCGGGAGTAGCCCACCACCCATTCGCCCAAGCCCGGGCCGGGCGCGACGGAGGGGCGCACCG
>NZ_PSVE01000002.1:0-32615 GCF_002931775.1 Rathayibacter sp. AY1F4 | reverse complement strand
CCTCCGCGAGCCGGGTGACCCAGTCGGTCGGCACTCCGGAGCGGGAGTAGCCCACCACCCATTCGCCCAAGCCCGGGCCGGGCGCGACGGAGGGGCGCACCGGGTTGAGGGCGAGGCCGAGCGGGGACGCGGGGTCGCGCAGCAGGTCGACGAGGCGCCCCGACTCCACGATGCGGCCGTGGTCGAGGCGGGCGACGGAGTCGGCCACCTGGCGCACCGTCTCCATCTCGTGGGTGATGAAGAGGATCGAGAGGCCCAGGTCGTCGCGCAGCTCCTTCAGGAGCGTGGTGATCGCGGTGGTCGAGGCGGGGTCGAGGCCCGAGGTGGCCTCGTCCGAGAGCAGCACCGAGGGGCGGAGGGCGAGCGCGCGGGCGATGCCGACGCGCTGGCGCTGACCGCCGGAGAGCTGGTGCGGGTAGTAGCGCGCGCGGTCCGAGAGGCCGACGCGCTCGAGCAGCTCCGCGACGCGGCGCTTCGTCTCGGCGGCGGTGACGCCGAGGTACTCCAACGGCAGGGCCACGTTCTGCTCGGCCGTGCGGCGGCTGAAGAGTCCGTCGGACTGGAAGACGGTGCCGATGCGGCGGCGGGCGACGCGCAGCCGCTCCTCCGAGAGCTGCGAGAGCGCCTCCCCGTTGACGACGACCGTGCCCGAGGTGGGCCGCTCGAGGAGGTTCACGCAGGCGGCGAGCGTGCTCTTGCCCGCACCGCTCGGGCCGACGACGGCGAAGATCTCGCCGGTCGCGACCGAGAAGTCGAGGCGGTCGAGCACGGTCGCCGGACCGTACGACTTGCTGAGCTGCTCGAGCCGGATCATCGCGTTCCTTCGGACGGGTCGGGCGGCCGCGGCCTCTCCGCGTCGTCCCGGACACGATGATGGAGCACCGCGGGCCCGCCCGTCCCGGCCCGCGTCGCCCGGCGTAACCCTTCGTCGCCGGGCGTAACAGTGCGCGGGGCGGAGGGGGTCGCTCACGCCGGTCCCGCCGCTGCCGGCCGCTGCCGGGCGCTCCCGCTCAGCTCGCGGCGGCCGCCGCGCGGGGGCTCTCGGCGGTCGCCTCGCGGTCGAAGCGCTCGCGGCTGAAGACCTGGTCGGCTGTCGTCAGGGCGAGGCCGATCACGCCGGCCAGCTCGCCCAGGTCCGATGTGTGGATGGTCAGGTGCCGCGTGGCGAGCGGGTGGGTGCGCAGGTAGACGCGCTCGCGCAGGCCCGACATCAGCACCTCGCCGCAGTCGCCGAGCTGACCCGAGATCACGATGGTCCGCGGGTTGAGGATGTTGACGAGGTCGGCGACCGCCTCGCCGAGGACGCGGCCGGCCTGGCGCACGGCCTGCGTCGCGCGCATGTCGCCGCGGAGCACGCGGGCCGTGACGTCGGCGACGTGCTTGATCGAGGGGTCGTCGGCCGAGAGGTCGCGGACGAGGGCCCAGCCGCTCGCGTACGCCTCCACGCAACCGGCGTTGCCGCAGCGGCAGGGCAGCGGATCCGCGTCGACCGTGCCCGTGACCGCGCGAGTGTGGCCGATGTCGCCGGCCGCGCCGACGGCTCCGCGGATCGTCGCTCCGTTGAAGACGAGGCCCGAGCCGATGCCGGTGCCGAGCTTCAGGCTGATCAGGTTGTCGGAGCCGTGGTGGCGCGACTCGGCGAGGGCGCGGGCGTTCGCGTCGTTCTCGATGACGACCTGCACGCCCTCGTACGGCTCGGCGAAGTAGCCGGCGATGTCGAAGTCGTCCCAGCCGGTCATGATCGGCGGATTGCGCACGCGCCCGGCGGCGAACTCGACCGGCCCCGGGACTCCGACGCCGATGCCGGCGACCGCGTCGCCCTGCTGCAGCCGCTCGAACGCGGCGAGCACCAGCGAGAGCACGGCGTCCGGTCCCTCCCAGACGTCGACGACGCCGCTCTCGTGCCGGAGGGGGGTGCCGCGCAGGTCGCAGGCGGCGGCGACGAATCCGCTCGCCCCGATGTCGGCGGTGAGGAACACCGTGCCGACCAGGTTCATCGCGAACATGCTCGAGGGGCGCCCGCCGGTCGACTCGCCTCCGGTGGTGGGGGCGATCAGGCCGAGCTCCACGAGGGTCGCGAGGCGCTGGTTGACGGTGGACCGGGAGAGCCCCGTCTGCTCCATCACCGCGTTGCGCGAGACCTCGCCCTGCTCGCGGAACAGCGCGAGGACGTCGGCCACGTGCGAACCGGCCTCGCCGGTGGAGTACCCCGTCATCGCTCCCCCTCTTGTCACGGTCAGCGTACATGCCTGCCGACGGGAAACCTGAAGTTCCCCGACTTTCGTATTGCGGTAACGCGAAAGCCCCGGTAGTTTTCACACACCGGCACGCAGTGGTGCCACTGATCCTCAAGGATGACGATGAACCGCACAGCACGCCGCCTCCTCCCGGTTCTCGCACCGGTCGGCGCCCTCGCACTCCTCCTCACCGGCTGCGCCTCGGGTGGCGACACGGCCGCCGGCGGCTCCGGATCGACCAAGGTCGCCGCGGTCATCAAGGGCCTCGACAACCCCTTCTTCCAGGCGATGGAGAACGGCATCGAGGGCACCGCGAAGGACGACTCCGTGGACGTCTCGGTGCAGGCCGCCGCCGACATCGGCGACACCACCGGCCAGGCCGACAAGCTCACCACCGTCGCCGGCCAGGACTTCGGCTGCCTCATCGTCAACCCGATCAGCGGCACGAACCTGGTGCAGGCCCTCGCCTCCGCCACCGGCAAGACGATCGTCAACATCGACAGCCCGCTCGACCCCGACGCGGTCGAGGCCGCGAACCTCGACGTCACCACCTACATCGGCACCGACAACGAGGCCGCGGGCGGCAAGGCCGGCGACTTCCTCCTGCAGCAGCTGCCCGCCGGCTCCGAGGTCGCCGTCATCGGCGGAGTCTCGGGAGACGTCACCAGCGCCGCCCGTGTCGACGGCTTCACCGCCGCGATCGGCTCCGACCTCACCGTCGTCCAGGAGGCCGCGGCCGACTGGAAGCGCGAGGTCGCGCTGACCAAGGCGACCGACATCCTCGCCGCGAACCCCGACGTGAAGGCGTTCTTCGCCGCGAACGACGACATGGGCCTCGGCATCGTCAAGGCCGTCGAGAACGCGGGCCTCACCGGCTCCGTCCAGGTGGTCAGCGTCGACGGCAACGAGGACGCGCTGCAGTCCGTCAAGGACGGCGGCCTCACCGCCACCGTCGCCCAGTACCCCTACGCGATCGGCCAGCTCGGCGTGCAGGCGTGCGAGGCCGTCGGCGCCGGCGAGGAGATCCCCGCCGAGATCGAGTCGCCCACCGCGCTCGTGACCTCCGAGACCGCGGAGCAGGCCCTCGGCGCCTTCCCCCAGCCGTTCGAGGAGTTCGACAACCCGCTCGCCGCGCTCGTCCCCAGCAAGTAGGACCTCCCGCCCATGGCAACCCAGGAAGCGACCATGACCTCAGTCACCGCCCGACCCCCGGCCAGCGCCTCCCCGCTGCTGGCGAACCTCCGTCAGCTCAGCTTCTGGGCCGAGAACGCCGCACCGATCGGGCTCGTCGCCCTGGTGATCGTGTTCTCGATCGCGACGCCGACGTTCCTCAGCCTCGGCAACATCAAGGCGATGCTCGTCGCCGCCGCGATCCTGGTCATCCTCTCGATCGGCCAGTCCTTCGTCATCACCACCGGCGGCATCGACCTCTCGATCTCGGCGACGATGACCGTCGGAGCGGTCGGCTTCGGCATCGGCTGGAGCGCCGGCTGGGGCTTCTGGCTCTCGGCGCTCGCGGCCCTGCTCTTCGCGGGGCTGATCGGAGTGATCAACGGCTTCCTGATCGCGAAGGGCAAGGTCACCGACTTCATCGCGACACTGGGCACGCTCTCGGTGGCGACCGGTCTCGCGCTGATCGTCTCCGACGGCAAGCCGATCACGGTCGGCAGCCCCGAGCTGCTCCGCCTCACCACCGGCTCGATCGGGATCATCGGCTACCCGATCATCCTGGCCGCGGTCATCGGAGTCCTCGCCTGGGTCGTCATGTTCCGCACCCGCTTCGGCCTGCACGTGCAGGCGGTCGGCGGCAACGAGGAGAGCGCGGTCGCCAACGGCATCAAGGCCGGACGCGTGCGCATCGCGGTGTACATCATCGCCGCCGTCCTCGCCGGAGTCGGCTCGCTCCTCCTCGTCGCCCGCGTCGGCGCCGCGGAGCCGGCCATCAACACGCAGTACCTGCTCAACTCCATCGCGGCCGTCGTGCTCGGCGGAGTGAGCCTCACCGGCGGCAAGGCCAAGATCGTCGGCCCGATCATCGGAGCGTTCCTCCTGACCGCGCTGACCAACGGCCTGACCCTGCTCGGCGTCTCGCAGTTCTACCAGCCCCTCGCCGTCGGCCTGGTGGTCGTGCTCGCCGCCCTCATCACCCGCTACCAGAAGAAGTGAGCCCAGCCATGACCAGCGACATCCTGCTCGAAGCGCGGGACATCAAGAAGTCCTTCGGCGGCGTCCACGCTCTCAAGGGAGCGTCGATGTCGATGCGCCGCGGCGAGATCACCGCCCTGATCGGCGACAACGGCGCGGGCAAGTCCACCCTCGTCCGCTGCCTCTCCGGGGTGCACCCCGCCGACTCCGGCACCATCACCCTCGACGGCGACGTGGTGCACTTCACCACTCCGCTCGGCGCGCGGGACGGCGGCATCGAGACGGTGCACCAGACCCTCGCCCTGGTCGAGGACCTGACCGTGTGGCAGAACTTCTTCCTCGGCCGCGAGCTCACCAAGGGCGTGCCCGGGGTGCGGTTCCTCGACCGCACGCAGATGAAGAAGACGGCCCAGGAGCTTCTCGGCGACCTCGCCGTGAACGTCCCGCCGGTCACCAGCAAGGTCCGCCGCCTCTCGGGCGGCCAGCGCCAGGCGGTCGCGATCGCCCGGGCTGCAGGCTGGGGCAGCAAGATCGTGATCATGGACGAGCCGACCGCGGCGCTCGGCGTCCAGGAGACGGCGCGCGTCGAGAAGATCATCCTCAAGCTGCGCGACGCCGGAGTGGCCGTGCTGCTGATCAGCCACAACTTCGACCAGGTGATGCGCCTGAGCGACCAGGTGTGGGTGATGCGCGCGGGCCTCGCCGTCGCCGGCCGCCGCACCGCCGAGACCAGCGGCGACGAGCTCGTCTCGCTGATCACGGGCGCGAAGGCCGCCTGATGCACCCCGAGTTCCTGCACCGCGGGAGCACGGAGCGCTCGTCGCCGATCGGGGTCCACGCGGGCCTGCTCGTCGGAGACTGGACGCCGGAGTCGGGGCGCCGCGCGATCGGCGCCGCCGCCTCGATCGGCTTCGACCTGATCGAGATCCCGGCTCCCGCCGACCCCGACGCCTCCGCGTGGACCGCCGACCTGCTCGACGAGCACGGGATCGACGCGGTCGTCTCGCTCGCGCTGGACGCCGACTCCGACATCACCGACCAGGCCACGGCCGGCCGCGGTGAGGAGCGGCTGCTGGCGGCCGTGCGGTTCGCGGAGGCGATCGGCGCGCGGTACGTCGGTGGAGTCACCTACTCGGCCATGCGCAAGTACGAGCACGCGGCCGACATGGCTGCCCGCTCGCGCTCGCTCGACGTGCTGCGGATGGTCGCCGCGGCCGCCGCTCCCGCCGGCGTCGTCGTCGGAGCGGAGTACGTGAACCGCTACGAGAGCAACCTGCTGAACACGGCCGCCCAGACCGCCGCGTTCCTCCGCGAGCTCGACGCGCCGAACGTGCTCCTGCACCTCGACACGTTCCACGCCCACCTCGAGGAGGTCGACCTCGCGAGCGCCGTCCGCGACGCCGGCGACCTGCTCGGCTACCTCCACGCCTCCGAGAACCACCGCGGAGAGCTGGGCACCGGGAGCACCGACTGGACCGGGCTCGCGGCGGCGCTCGCCGACTCCGGCTACCGCGGTCCGCTCACCCTCGAGAGCTTCTCGCCCGCCGTCCAGCCCCCGGCCTCGGCCGAGGGCATGGGCCTCTGGCGCGAGCTCTGGCACGACCCCGTCGCCCTCGCGACCTCCGGCCACGCGTTCCTCGCGGACCTGCTCGACACCGACCCCGCGGCCCGACGCCGCCCCTGAACCTCTCGAACCAAGGAGCACCACCATGACCACGAACCCTCTCGGAGTGCACGCCCTCGTCTTCGCCGGCGGCACCACCCCCGACGAAGTGACCGCGACGATCGAGCAGACCAAGGCGGCCGGATTCGACCTGCTGGAGCTCTCGCTGCACGACGTGCAGAACCTCGACACCGCCTCCGCCCGCGCCGCCCTCGAGGCGAACGACCTCGGCATCGTCTGCTCGCGCGGCCTCGCCTTCTCGGCCGACGTCTCCAGCGACGACCCGGAGGTTGTGGCGCGCGGCGCGAAGCTGCTCGCCGACTCCCTCGAGACCACCCACGCGCTCGGCGGCACCCACTTCACCGGCGCCCTCTACAGCGCGCTCGGCAAGTACAGCGCGCCCCTCTCGGCCGCGGGCCGCGCGAACGTCGTCTCGGTGCTGACCGACCTCGCCGCCGAGGCCTCGACGAAGGGCATGACCCTCGGCCTCGAGATCTGCAACCGCTACGAGACCAACGTCATCAACACCGCCGCGGACGCCCTGCGCCTCGCCGACGACATCGGCGCCGACAATGTCCTGATCCACCTGGACACGTACCACATGAACATCGAGGAGGACGACTTCTTCCGCCCGGTGCTGCTGGTCGGGGATCGTCTCGGGTATGTCCACATCGGAGAGAACCACCGCGGCTACCTCGGCAGCGGCCACCTCGACTTCACGACGTTCTTCCACGCCCTCGCCGCGATCGACTACCGCGGACCCATCACCTTCGAGTCGTTCTCGTCGGCCGTCGTCTCGCCGACCCTCTCGAACGACCTGGCCGTGTGGCGGAACCTCTGGAACGACGGCCCCGCGCTCGCCCGCCACGCCCACGGCTTCCTGGTGAACGCGCTGGAGAGCAGCCGTGGCGAGGCCTGAGACCGAGGTCGCGCCCGACGCGATGCGGCCCGGCCTCGACGAGCTGGCCGGGCGCGCGCTCGCGCTGACCTCGCCGGGCCGCCGCGCGATCGTCGCGATCGCCGGCAGCCCCGGGGCCGGCAAGACCACGCTCGCCCGGGCCGTGGTCGCCCGCGCGAACGAGCTCGCGGGGGAGGGGACCGCCGCCTTCGTGCCGATGGACGGCTTCCACCTCGCCAACGCCACGCTCGACGAGCTCGGCCGCCACGATCGCAAGGGCGCCCTCGACACGTTCGACGGCTGGGGCTTCCTCGCCCTGGTGCGGAGGCTCCGCGCCGAGACCGACCACGTCGTCTACGCGCCCACCTTCGAGCGGACCGTCGACGAGGGAGTGGCCGGCGCGCTGGCCGTGCACCCCTCGGCGTCACTCGTGGTGCTGGAGGGCAACTACCTCCTCGTCGACGAGGGCCCGTGGGCGCTGCTGCGCGCCGAGTTCGACGAGGCCTGGTTCTGCGCGACTCCCGAGACCGAGCGCTTCGAGCGCCTGGTCGACCGCCACGTCTCCTTCGGCCGTGCCCCCGAGGCGGCCTCCGCCTGGGCCTCCGAGGTCGACGGGCGGAACGCGCTGCTGATCGAGGCCACCCGCGACCGCGCCGACCTGATCGTGTCGGGGACGGCGGCGGGGGTGGTCTGACGCCCGATGTGGCGGAGGAGCGGTCCGCTTCGGGGCGCGACCTCGGCTCTCGGGCGGGTCCGGCCGGTCGATCGGTCGGACGACGGAGGACCCGTCGCCCGGCGGATGCGGACTTGACGGGTCGGGAGTCAGGCTCGAGGGATGGCCGACTCGACACGGAACTCCTCGGAACAGCCCGCTCCCACCACCCCGCCGGCAGCTGCGCCCCCCGGAGCCGCGCAGCCGCCCCTCCCCGTCGCTCTCCTCCTCCTGCTGCGGCGGAGCGACGGGCGGCCCGCGGCTTCGTCGGGTGCCCTCGACACCGTCCTGGCCGCCTCCGTCCTCGCCGAGCTCTCCCTCCAGCGGCGCGTCGAGGTGGACGCCGGAGCCGTCGCCCTCGGGCCGGAGCGGTCCGCCCTGGGGGACGCCGTGCTCGACGGGGCACTCGGGTGGATCGCAGCGGAGCGAGCACCGCGCAGCGTCTCCTGGTGGATCGCCCGCCTCACTCGGAGGGAGCTGCGGGCCGCCCTCCTCGAGCGGGTCGCCGCCGTGGAGCCGGCGGAGGACGAGCGGCTGCGGATCCGGGTCGCCGAGGTCCTTGCGGCTCGGACGGCGCCCCTTCCGTCGGACGCGGCGCTCATCGGCCTGCTCGACGCGGCCGGAGCGCTCTCGCCGAGGCCCGGCATCCCGGACCGGCAGGCGATCCGGTCGCTCGCGGCGCAGCACTGGGCAGGGCCGGCGGCCGCCGCCGTCCTCGCGGGAACCGCCGCGAGCGTCACGGGAGCCGCGGTGATCGCGGCGGCGACGACGGTCACGATCACCGGCATGTGATCCGACGCGTGCGGCTCGCTGAAGCCGCGCGCCCCTACTCCGCCGGGTAGTCGGGCGCGACGAAGACGCAGAACGGGTGGCCGGCCGGATCGGCGAGGACGTGGAGCGCCTCCTCCGGGTCCTCGCTCCTGTCCTCGATCAGCTCGGCGCCGAGAGCGAGCGCCCGGGTCTTCTGCCGGTCGAGCTCGTCGGCGTCCGCGACCATGAAGTCGAGGTGCAGCTGCTGCGGGACGGGCCCCTCCGGCCAGGTCGCGCGCGGCAGGGCGGCCACCCGCTGGAACGTGAGCTTCGCGCCGTCGGCGGTGACGATCGCGACCCACTCCGCCTCGTCGTCGGAGCCGTCCGCGGGCGGCTCGTCGCCGGGGCGGTACTCGCCGCCGAGCAGGGCGAGGTAGAAGGCGGAGAGGGCGCGGGCGTCCTCCGTGTCGAGGACGACCTGGCGCAGGCGCATGCGGGCAGGGTACCGCCGGACGGCACCGGAGGGGGATCACGTGCTGTGAGGGACGGTTGCGGCGGGCCGGGCGTCGTGGGTCGCGGCCCGACGTCGGCTGAGAAGGGGGGTCCCTGCCCCGACACGGCGGGCCGCGTCTCAGCGGAGGTCGTGCAGCTCTCTCGCTCCCGACCGCACCGCCCTGCCACTCCGCGCCCGCTTCCTCAACCCCTCCCGGCTCCCGGCCTCGCGCCAGGGCCCGGCGCGTACTGTGGCCGCTGACTCATGACGGCTACGAGGGAGACACCATGACGGAGCAGATCGGAATCCCCGAGGCCGCGGCACTGGGGAGCGAGCGGCGGAGCATCGCGATCCTCGGAGCGGGCGGCGACCTCACCGAGCGGCTGCTGCTGCCGGGCCTGGGCCGGGTGGCCGAGCTCGCGCGCGACCTCGAGCTCACGCTGATCGGCGCGGCGCGCACGCCCCAGACCGACGAGGAGTGGCAGAGCCTCGTCCGCCGCAGCCTCGAGGCGGCCGGAGTCGCCGCGCACACGGTCGAGGCCCTCGCGTCGCGCGCGCGCTTCGTCGCCACCGACGCCTCCGACCCGGAGCAGCTGAAGGCCCTCCTCGACGCCTGCCCGTCGACCCCGGTGCTCTACGTCGCCCTGCCGCCGGCGATGGGGCACAAGGTCGCCGCCTCGCTCGCCGAGCTCGACCTCCCCGAGGAGCTGGTCGTCGCCATCGAGAAGCCGTTCGGCGAGGACCTCGACGACGCGATCGCCCTCAACGCGGCGTTCGCGAAGGTCCTCCCCGAGAGCCGCCTCTGGCGCATCGACCACTTCCTCGGCAACGCGACCGTGCTGGGGATGCTGGGCCTGCGCTTCGGCAACAGCATGCTCGAGGCGAGCTGGAGCGCCGAGTGGATCGAGAAGGTCGAGATCGTCTACGACGAGACGCTCGGCATCGAGGGCCGCGCGGCCTTCTACGAGAAGACCGGCGCGCTGCGCGACATGCTGCAGAGCCACCTCCTGATGGTGCTCGCGCTGACCACGATGGAGCGCCCCGACGAGGTCGCGCCCGACGAGGTCCACGCGCGCATGGCCGAGGTGCTCGGCGCCGTGCGGCTCTGGCGCGACGACCCCTCCTCCGCCCGCCGCGCCCGCTACACCGAGGGCCGCGTCGACGGCCGCTTCTTCCCCTCCTACGTCGACGAGCCCGACGTCGACCCCGAGACCGGCACCGAGACCCTCGCGCAGCTGCTGCTCCAGGTCGACACTCCGCGCTGGGCGGGCGTCCCCTTCGTCCTCCGCTCCGGCAAGGCGATCGGCGACCCTCGCCGCGAGGTGGCGATCCACTTCCGCGCCGCCACGCCCCCGCGCGGCCTGCAGGCGGCTGAGGGCGACGCCGGGACGGTCCTCCGGATCGGCCTCAAGGGCGGCGACGTCAGCCTCGACCTGGTCGTGAACAGCGCCGACGAGCTGACCGACCTCGAGCGCACCACCCTGACGGCGCAGCCCGGCGCGGCCACACTCGACCCCTACGCGCAGGTCCTCGCCGGGATCCTGCAGGGCGACACCCTGCTCTCGGTCCCCGGTGACGTGGCCGAGCAGTGCTGGCGCATCATCACTCCGGTGCTCTCCGCCTGGGCCGCGGGCGACGCTCCGCTGGACGAGTACGAGGCGGGGAGCTCGGGGCCCGAGGGCTGGTGAGCGCGCGGTGAGGCGCAAGGGCTGAGGCGTCGGCGCGCGGCGTGATGCGGGGTCGGGTCCGCCGACGCCGGTCGCGTCGCCTCCCGCCCGGCTCCGCTGCTAGCCGTCCCGCTGGTCGACCCGTCCCGCCGGTCGACCCTCCTGCCGGTCGACCTTGCCGCCCATTGACCCTCCCGCTCGTTGACCCTCCCGCCGGGGGAGACGGGATGCTGGAGGCATGGTGGGCATCGGGGAGTACGCAGGCCTCACGGGTCTGAGCGTGAAGGCGCTCCGGCACTACGACGAGAAGGGCGTGCTGGTCCCGGCGGAGGTCGACGAGCGGTCGTCGTACCGCCGGTACGCCGACGCGCAGGTCCGGGCCGGAGTCGTGATCAGCGCCCTCCGGAGCGCGGGGGTGCCGCTGCCCGAGGTCGCGGCGGCGACTCGAGCCGGCACCGCGGCGGAGGCGCTGCAGGCGCACAGGGAGCGCGTGCTCGCGGAGCGGGAGCAGGAGGACCGGGCGTTCGAGGCCGCCGAGGTGGCGCTGCGGGCGCTCGCCGTGCCGGTCGAGGTCGCCGAACGGACGATGCCGGCGCAGCCCTACGTCGGCCAGGTCCTCACGATCGCCCTGGACGAGGCCGACGGGCCGGGCGACGACGAGGCGAACGAGATCTTCGGCGCGCTCGCCACTCGAGTGCACGCGGCAGGGCTCGGGCCGACGGGACGTTTCTGGACGGCGCTCCGGGCGGGCGAGCGGAGTTCGGCGGAGCTCGTCTGCTGCTGGCCGACGTCGGCGGAGGCGGAGGGCGACCTCGCCGATCTCGCCGCGATCCTCCCGGCGCGCACCGAGCTGGTCGCCACCTGGCGCCCCCGCGACGGGGAGGAACTGCCCGAGGGGACCCTGCATCCGGCGATCGTCGCGCTCTTCGACGCCGCCGGAGACCGCGGTCTGCGGCTCGACGGGGTCGAGGTGCGGCAGACGGTGCTGGGGGAGGGGCCGGAGGACGTGGCGGTCGAGGTGTCGCTGACCGTCGCGGGGTGAGCGGAGGGCGGGGCGTGCCTCAGGTGGGCCGGGTGCCAGCGCTCGAGGACCGGCTCGGCAGGACCGGCTCCTCAGGACCGAGCGGAGGCGGGTGTGGCGCCGTCCGGCCGATCCCGCGCCACTTCGTGCCGCGGTCCGGGCCGTCTCCGTAGGCTCCGACGCATGACGAGCGGAGTCGAGGCCGGAGTCCATCGCGGTGACGAGCGGACCGTCCTCGACCGCCCGTGGTTCGCGGTCGCGGCCTCCCTGGTCTTCGCCTTCGGCTGGCCGGTGATCCCCGGCGTCGGCTGGCTGATCGGCGCCGTCGCCGTTCTCTGCAGTTCGGCGTGGACGCGGTCGGAGAAGGGATCGGCGCTGGCGATCCCGCTGGTCGCGGCCGCTCTGGTCGGCAGCGGGGTCGGGCTCTTCTACGGTCTGCACGGTGCGCCGAGCTCCAGCCTGACGACGTGGACGGCGGTGGGTGCCGGGATGCTGGCGGGAGGCGCGGCGACTGCGCTTCTGGGGGTCCGACTGTGCGCTCGGGCACTTCGCCGGCCGGAGGAGTCCGCTGGGGGCTCGCTCTCGGCAGCTGCCCCGGCCTCGGGCGCGCACGACGTCGGCTGAGAGGAGGGGCGCGGGCTCCTGAGGGAGGCCGCCCTGTCTCAGCGGAGGTTGTGCGGCCGCTCGCCGGCCCCGCTCGCGTCGTAGCGGAGCCGCACCAGCTCAGAGCCCGGCAGAACCGTCGCGTCGAGGAGGCGCAGCCCGTGCTGCGGAGCCCCGGAGTAGAGCGGCGTCCCGCCGCCCGCGAGTCCGGCGCCGACGAGGACGATCAGCTCGTCCACCAGGCCCTGCTCGAGGAGCGGATTCCAGGTCGTGCCGCTGCCGAACATCAGCAGGTCACCCCGGTCGCCCTGCTTGAGCAGCTCGATCTCGGCCGGACCCTGCTTCCGCGGCACGATCCCGGTGAGGGCGGCCCACGGCGCCTCCGGATCGGGAGCCAGGGAGTCGCTGATCACCAGCGCGTCGAGCGACGTGACCAGCCGCGCGGTCTCGTGTTCCCGCTCGCCCGCCGTCCCGTCCGCGGCGACGGCGCTCCAGCTGTCCCAGTTGTCGCGGAACCAGCGGCCGCCGTAGACGAGCGTGCCCGCGCGGCGCAGCAGCTCGAGGTTGTGGTCGTTGAACGCGTCCTCGAACGGCAGCGCCGAGAGGTCGTGCCCGGGCCCCTCGAAGCGGCCGTCGAGCGAGGTGAGGACGGAGACGACGAGCCTGCTCATGCGGGGGATGCTACTCAGGCGGGGGCGCCGGGTGAAGGGTTGCGCACCCCTCCTCACATCGCCGCCCCCAGCGCGTCCCGCAGCGTCGCCCGCGCCCGCGCGTGCCGGCTCCGCACGGTCGCGGCGCGGAGGGACAGGATCTCGGCCGCCTCGGCGAGGGAGAAGCCGTCCCAGTAGACGAGCGTGATGATCTCCTGGTCGACGGGCTTCAGCTGCGCGATCGCGGCGCGGACGTCCTCCGCGGCGTTGTCGGCGGGTGCGGGTGGGGTGATGCGGAGCTCCTCCGCCAGCCGCTCGACGAGCGCGCTCCTCCGGGTGGCGGTGCGGCGCTGGCCCGAGAGCACCCGCCGGGCGACGCCGAACGCCCACATCCGCGCGCGCGTCTCGTCCTCGGGGATCGACCGCTCCTTCCGCCAGAGGATCAGGAGGGTGTCGCTGAGGAGGTCCGCGGCGTCCTCGGGGCTCGCCGTCCGCCGTGCGAAGTAGCGGAGCAGGTCCGCTGCCTCCCGCTCGACCAGGGCCGTGATCTCGGCCTCCCGGTCGCGCGCGGGGGAGCGGACGACGCTGCGCGCCATCGACGGCGCCGCCTCGCCGGCGCTCATCACAGCTCTCCCGTGCAGTCGGTGCTGCCGCCCAGGCCGCCGTCGCCCTCGACGATCACGCCCTCGGGGATCGTGTCGAGGATGTGGTCGTCCGCCGCGGTGATCCAGGCGCGCCAGCGGATCGTCTCGTCAGAGAGGCCGGGGCCGTCGCTGTTCATGTCCGAGGCCAGCCAGGCGGGGTCGGTCGTGTAGGCGACCGCGTCGTCGTGGATCCGCTGGCCGACGCCGCTCCAGTCCTGCGCGCGCAGGTAGTCGGTCGCGGAGGTGGTGACCTCGCGGTAGTCGATCTCGCCGTTGAAGTAGTCGATCGAGCACGACACCGCTGAGCCGGAGTCGGTGGTGTAGGTGATCGGGATCGTGAAGTCGGGGACCGAGCGGACGTCGGTGCCGGCGCTGGTCGCCAGCACGAGACCCGGGACGAGGAGGACGGGAGCCGCCAGCCACCACGCCTTCGACCGCGCGGGACGGCGGGGAGCGCGCTCGCGGGTCTCGGCGACCACGGCGTGCAGCGCGGTGCGGACGCCGGGCGCCCGGTCGTCGGTCGCGGGGTCGCTGCGGGAGAGCAGGTCGTCGAGTGTGCGTCGCGTCATCGGGTCCATCCTTCGTCGGTCGGGCGTGTACCGAGTACGTGGCCGGCTCGGGGCTGAGCGTTGCACGGCGGGCGAGATCCTGCGGTGGTCCTGCCGCGAGCGGATCGGCCGTTCTGGGGTCTCGATCGACCGGTGTTCCCCTGAGAGAGTGACGCTGCTCGCACACGGGGTGCGAACGGTCGCCGCTCCGCTCGTGGAGTCGATGCTCCGGCACAGGCGCCAGCACCAGACGAGGCTGCGAGGCCCCCGACGACGAGGACCGACATGACGCTGCCCTTCGCTTCCTGGAAGCACCCCCGAGCCGCTGACGGGGCAGCGGGTGCAACGGGTGCCACCGGAGCCGTCGGTGCGACCGGCGCGACGGGAGCAGTCGGTGCGACCGGCGCGGCCGGCGCGGCCGGTGCCGACGGCACCGCGGCCTGGTCGGCGGTCGCACCCTGGAACGAGCGGTCGTCCTACCGAGCCGGCCCGCCGTCGAGCGTCGTCGCGTTCGGAGGCGGCGCCTACGTCGCCGTGACCGACAACCGCGCGGTCTCCCCGGCCGCCGGCACCGGGGTCTGGGTGCAGATCGCGGCACCCGGAGCCCGAGGTCCGGAGGGAATCGTCGGACCCCAGGGTCTGCAGGGGCTCCAGGGCCTCCAGGGCGCGCGCGGCGCTGACGGCACGGTCGGCGCTGCCGGTCCGACGGGCGCTCAGGGAGTGAAGGGCGACACGGGCGCCGCCGGTCCGCAAGGGGTCAAGGGCGACACCGGTGCCGCCGGTCCGTCGGGCGCCCAGGGCGTGAAGGGCGACACCGGCGCGACCGGACCCCAGGGCCCCGCAGGTCCCGCCGGCGCCGAGCCGGAGGACACCTCCCTCGGCTTCCCCGACGGCTGCGCTCCCGCCGGCTCCCCGCTCATCACCTTCGCCTTCGACGCCAGGACCATCGCCGTCGACGGGAAGGGCTTCTGCTCCCTGACGGAGTACCTGGGCGGGCGGGCCGACACGACGACCGTCGTCGACATCGACACCGCGAAGATCGCGACCGAGTTCGAGAAGGCGGTGAACGCCCGATCGGTGATCCCGCACGTGACCGTGCAGCTCGGCGCCGTCGGCACGTGCGACGCCTCCACGGCGCCGTGCAGGCGGCCCGGCGGGATGACGTACGCCTTCGACTCCGTGACGGTCGACGCGATCAGCATCAGCACGACGGGAGACGGATCCGCCACGTTCCCCCTCATCTGGGAGAAGATGACCGTCTCGAAGGAGGGCTCCCGCCTCGATCCCGTCGTCGACGCGGCCGGGAACGGGAACTCGACGTCCCGCGGCGACCTGGGGGTGTCGTGCCGTCCGTCCGAGGGGATCGTCCGGACCCTGACGGTGTCCTCGCTCGGCTCGACGAAGCCGATCCTGTCCACCGCCGTCCTCGGAGGAGCCGAGTGCTTCGACTTCACTCCGGCGGGCACCACGATCCTCCAGCCCCTGCGGACGACGATCGCCGACCCCCGGGGCGATCTCCTGAGCGTCCCGGAGGGCTCCACCCGACGCGTCGTCCTGACGACCACCGACTCCTCGACCGGGACGACGAGCACCGTCGACCTGACGGCCCAGCGTTCCGGCACGATCAGCGGCGGAGGCGTGAACGGCGACCAGCTCACCGTGACCTGGGTGCCGCTGAAGGTCACCCAGACGATCACCCCGGCGGGCGGGAGCCCGTCGACCTTCTCGGCGGACTACACGAAGCAGTAGAGCGGTGCTCGGGGCTCCTCAGGCGGGGCGCCACTCCTCGAGGAACTCGGCGACCGTCTTCGTCTCGAGGTCGAGCTCGACCTGGCCGAGGAGGTAGTGGGGGTCGGTGAGGTCGGCCTTCACGCGGATGATCTCGGCGCCCGTGTCGAGGCGGATGACGACGAGGTCATAGGGCGCGAGGATCCCGCTACCGAGCGCCATGTCGATGGTGAGGCGGAGCCGCCCGAAGCGCCTCAGCTGCAGCTCCGCGCGGAGGTGCTCGGCGGCGACCTCGGGGGTGTCGGGAGTGGGGTCGGGCATGGAGGAGACGGTACCGAAGCGGTGGTGGCAGGACCCTGGTCGCGCCCGGGACGGCGTTGTCGCGACGTGAGCCGCTGGTCAGTCCCGCAGGCCGACCGTCACCGCCCGACTCTCCGGGGCCTCGATCAGGTTCTTCGCCGCCGCAGCGGAGAGGTACGACGTCGCGTCGTGCCGGCGCAGGGTGACGACCGACGCGACGGCTCGCACCGCAAGGACGATCGGAGCGAAGCTCGGCCCTGAGGTCAACCAGTCTCCGACCGCGACGCCGACCTCGGTCATCGGGATCAGCAGAGTCATCGGATCGAGTAGACCGCCGCCCTCGTCTCTAAGAGGTCCGGACGCTCGATGCAGCTCGAAACCCCGTGCGTTGTAGGTGATCAGCGCTTCCTCGAGCTCCCTGCTGTCGTCCGCCTAGGCGACAGCGAGCCGCACGTCTCAGAGGCCGTCGATGAACGGGCGAGCAACATCTCCTTGCTCTGCCGGAAGGTCACGATTTCGTCGAAGGTCGCATTCGGATGCGGTTCCGGGATGTCATGGAGGCTGAGGGCGAGGGCGCGCTGGTCGGAGGCGTCGTCGATCGCGAACAGCGCCTGCTTCGCCGTCGCGGTCGTGGCCACTCCGTATTGCCCGCCCTTCGTCTGGCTGAGTCGCCAACCGCAGATCGCGAGGACCAGGTTCTCTCTGGTCGCTCGGAACTGGGAGCCGTCGCGAGAAGACGGCCTGAGGTAGTCGTTCGCGAGGAGCCAGTGCTCTAGTTCGTCGGGGAGCTTGCAGCGAAAAGCCGGTCGGACTGCTTCCAGTCGTCCGCCGTAAGCGGACCGCCCTGAAGCGTCGATGCATTCGCGGACGGCACGCTCTCGCGTGACCTCGTCGAGGTCGTCGCGATGGGCAGGGAGCCACCAGCCGCGCTCCTTCATCTCTGCAATGGCATCGGCGGGTCGGAATCCGCGTGGAGCGATCGTCGAGAATCGCTCGCTCAGCAGCAGGACCTTCTTCACCTCGGCCTCGGGCGGAACGATGCGCGGAACAGCAGGAGAGTGTTGTCGACAGCGCTATAGATCGATTCTCCGGTCGGTGGCGGTTCGCGAGCGCTGCTACTAGGGCGCCCTCGGCTTTGCCATACATGTGCCCGCGCCCGATTCGGTCAATATGACGACATCTAGATTCGAATCAGAATCATACAAGTAGACTGATCATCGCAACCGGACATTGTGAAAGAGAGGGATGTAAGTGCTCGTAGTGGTTGACCCAGTTACACAAGTCGAACTAATTGTTCCACCATTCGCGACGGTCGAAAGCACTCTAGCTCGAGGTGCGAAAGCCCGCGAGGGTAAGCTTGTCCGCATCACCATTGGGCCCGATCACGGCACCCCATACGCTCTTTGGATAGATAATGATGCCGTTTATAACCCCGAACTAATAGGTATATCGAACATTCTGGGGCGGGAGCTAAAAGATTGGCAAGACTTCTGGAGCCAGCATTTTTGGCCCCAAGGGCGGTGGCTCAGTCGGAAGCAAAAGACAATCTGGGAAGCCGAGGGTGAGCGATTACATGCCGCAGTCGAAGCGCTTTTATGGAGCTTCGCCACTGTTGAACGTGGCTATTAGAGGGGCGTCGCATCCGCTCTAGATCCGACGCCCGGCATCTACCTATCTAGGATAGCAATCTGTTCGACCTTGAGGGTAGCTCGTGAGCAAACGATCGTTAGAGTTCGACCAAACCGCAAAGTTCTTGAATGACCAAACAATCTTACCCGTTCTAGTATCGACAAAGATAAATTCTGCAATGCCACAAGTTTTTTGAGAGATTGGATTGACTGCTCGGTACTCAGGCCAGGTAACGGTAGAGCCTACTGCCGCAGCCATGAGGTCATCCCATGACTCGATGCCCTGGTCTTGAGAGTTCCAGCCCGCTTGACGCGCGTAATTTAGGTCGTTCTGCCATACGCTCTCTTTTCCATCATTACCATTTGTTCCTGATCGAATGTGCTTGTATCCGAAGGTATTATTGCCGCACTTGAGGCGCACATCTTGACCAACGCCGTCCCAGTAATGTACATACTCGGCAAAAACAGACTCCTCATTGTTGAGACTGAAGCAGTCTATCCACTGAGCGAAATTTATGAGTTGCGGTTGAATCTCCGCCGTCGAGTAGCGTTGCTTTTCTTCGCGCGGTAGATGAGCGACTGCCTCGGAAATTTGCTCGTTGGTAAGGATCGCTATTTCTCCGTTTATCCTCCTAGCCATTTTGATACTCGTGCCAGGTTCTTCGCTAGCCGACGCTAGGGGTGATAGCCCTCCGGAAATGAGCAGAGTTGCGGCAGCGCCGAGTACTGATTTGATCAAGAAACGTTTAATCATCTTTCCCTCTCATCGACAGATTGCGTAACCCGCAGAACGCGGCGCGGTTCGGGTCGGCTAGTGACGCAATCATTCTGAATTGTTTTGAATAGCCGATCTTCTAATCGACGTCTTGCCAGCCACTTCGAACGGCATCGTACGCTTCGCCGCGAAGGTGGCAGAAAAAGCGAGGCGAATCGTGAGGCGCGTCCCGGCAAGCGTGGCAACGGCATCAAGTCTCCTCGCTCAAAGAAGGCGACCGTCACGTTTAGGGCGAGTTCCACTTTTGAGGCCGCGAGTATCGCGGGAAAAACATTTAGGTTTGACTGTGCACGCTCTGAGACCTTTCAATTTGGGGTACGTAGTCACAAATTACTTTGCGCTCGAGAAACCGTCTCAGTGGCAGGAAAAGGTGTCAAGGATGAAGACGCGGATCGCAACAAAAGTGGCGCGATCGTCAATTCAGAGCTTTATTCGTTCTTTACGGAGCCGGGCTCTGCTTCCGCCATCGTTAGTGCCTAGCTTCGTCGGCTTATCGACTCCGCGTCGCCACGGAGCTAATCCATCGCAGGTCCCGCAAGCACGCCAGGGCAAGGTTTCCGCTCGGTCCCCCTTCGGTCAGCCTCGCAAATCGGCACATGAGTATGTGTCAAATAACTACGAACCGATGTGAAAATAGGCAGCATGACAAGTTCCTTCAATCGCAGTACGCCGGTAGAACCGCTTCAAGATCGCGCCCGTCGGACTCGGGCTACAATCGTCGCTTCGGCGCGGCAGATTGTCATTGAAGTGGGTCGAGAAAGAGCGACGACCGCCCAAGTGGCCGCTCGTGCTGGCGTCGGTATCGGCACGCTGTATCGTTATTTTGCGGATTTCGCCGATTTGCTCGAAGCCGTTCTCGGTGAGAATGAAATATATGAGAGGCATCAGGCGGTTTTGCGGGCTGCGTATAGGACCGCAATGTCTCATGACTTGGACGGCGCAGAGGTTGTTGCAATGAAGGCGCTTCAAGCGCTCGTTGACGCGCTCAAAGAGGGGCAGTTGCTCGAACACGACCTGCGTCTCTACGCCTAGTCGTAGGTTCGTTTCTGTTGCCTCCACGTCATTGGTCCCCGGGACCAAGGCGACGTTCCGCGTGTCGTCGTCCGCGCCGGACGGCGGAGCACTCTTGCCTCCCGCGACGGCGAAACCGCCACCACCCCTGTCAACACCTTGGCGGGCGGCGAGGCGACCGCCGACCGAATCGTGTGGCCGATCATCGAGAATGTCCGTCGCACCGACGTTTTTGCCGCGGTCCGCGCCGCCGCGTGGGCGCAACTCTCTTTCGCGGTATTCAGCGCCGCGGCTATCGCAAAGCGGGCCGGCGCCAAGACCGCGAGCTTGAAGAAGGGCTGGCCGTCGCGGAGTGTGCGGCTGTTGCGTCTGTTCTTTCCGAGTACGAGCTGATCCTGGGCCAGGCAGTGCCGTTGAAACTTGAGGACTACGAGCAGACATCCGCACAGCCGGCCATAGTCGCGTCCATCGACGCCGATTAGTTCCTCCGCCTTCCGCAGGGAGTCCGCGACGAGCGAGCCCGCACACAGGTCAAGGCGGCCGCGGAAGCCGAGCCGATCGCGCCCACCTTCGCGGCCCTCGACAGCGAGGTGTCTCCGGGGGACACCAACTGCATCCATATCCCCGGCCTCCGCAAAAAAGACGTCTCCCGGGTCGACGCGGCCAACGAAGAACGCCCTGGTTCGCGCCGCCTGTTGCAGCATCTCGAGGTAGTGCAGCTCCAGTGGTGTTCGGGCGATGGCGAGGATGGTCTTCTGCAAGCCCGCGGTTCCTCGCTCTGCGGTGGCCTGCTGGAAGTTGAATCCGCTGCCGAAGTAGCTGCGCATGGTTTCGGGACCCAGGCGCGTGCTCTGTCTGATGTACGCCCAGTTCTCATCTAGGCAGTCGGTGCGGAACACCTATTCGAAGGTGTCGGCTGTCACGCGAGTCCTCATGCGCGTCCCCCTGTCGACGGTCTTAAGATTCCGAGCCCGGTTCTAGACCGGTGGGCGGGAGATCGGGGTGACGGTCGCGAGGCGCGCCGAAGTGGCAGGCGGCTCGATGGTGCGCCACACCAGTTCGCTGTCGGGGTCGTCGAGGAACCAGGCGTAGGTGTCGTTGGCGAGGTCCTTCAGCCGGCGGCGGGCCGCCGGGCTGTGGCGGGACTCGAACGCGGTGAGGAAGAAGCACTGCTCAGTCGGGATGCCCTGCTGGGCGGCCCAACTCAGGAGCAGCTGCTTTCGGGGTTCATCGATGGGGCCATCCGTCGCGACCGCTTCGATGATCCAAAACTGGAGGGGTTCGGCTTCCGTGTCGACGAGGAGCGCGTCGGGGAGGAGCTTACCCGTGTCGATGTCGATGCCGATGGTCCGGAGCGACCATTCGTCCGCGACGTAGATCTTGTCGCCGGGCTCGGAGATGGTGAGCACGAGGGGTGCTCGGAGCTTGCTCGTTGCCCACTGCTCCACGACGCCCTTGAGGATCAAGGAGGCGAGGCCCGCTTCAAGCTGGCGGGTGTCGCCGGTGGGGAGGGTGACGTAGACGGCGTCGATGGTGCTCGAGCGGCGTTGAGCCCCCATTGCTCGCAGACGGCCGGTGGCGTTGAGGTGGGTGGCGACCCAGTCATCGATCTGCGTCTCGAGGGCATCGCCCTCAAGTTCCGGGTCGAAGAGATCCGCGAAGGCCCCCTCCAGTGCCCAGCGGGGGAGAGAGCTGGAGGTGGGAAGGCCACCGCGGGTGAGGACGGCACCGTTCTCCCGCCACTTGGGTAGCGTCTCGTCGCGCAGCGTCTCTCGTGTGTTGTCCGCGTAGCGCGGCGCTGAATCCACGCCCCAAGCCGAGAACAGTGTCTCGACACGCTTCTTCCCGCCCAATGCAGCCTGGTACCAAGCCGTTCGGTTCTCCTCCGAGTCGTGCTCGAGGGCCGCGTCATTCAGCCACATGACCATTGACGGCCGCACCCACCGCGGGGCGTCGGCATCGGGGTCGTGGACGGCGCCGAGGTAGATCATTGCGGCGACCGCCGCTGACGCAAGCGGGCTGCTGAAGACGGCGTCGAAGCCTTCGCGAGGGAAGATGCGTTGCAGGCGGTCAGCGCACAGCTCGACCGAGACGACGGGCAGGAACTCGCTCACGGGATCCCTGTCGGCCGATAGGCCTTCGCGATCGCCGCATCAAGCGCGTCCCCGCTCAGCGCGTTCCACGCGGCCAGAGTGTCCGCGTCAGGAAGGGGCAGCGAGCCGAGTTCGTAGGAGCTGACAGCCACGGACCCGGAAATGCAGCGCATCAGCCGGTCGAACGTCGGGCTGTCGAGGACGCGAACGAGTGTCGCGAGCGTCAACAGCGGTGTGTCCGTGGAGGGGCGAAGGACGTTGACGTGGTTCTCGACGACGATCGAGCCGCCGAGCTCGTCCAGCTTCTCCTGCGTCAGTTCCGCGACGAGGAGGCGGCGGGTCTGCTCGGGCGCGGTGGTGCGCTGCACCAGCACTGCGGGGGTGGTGAGCGTGTTCACGCGGCGATCTTTGTCGTCGCGCACGTCGAGGAAGCGGAGGGAGTCGCGCGAGCGATCGCGGTGCACGCGGCCGCCGTCCATGTCGGCCGCCCACAGCACGAAGACCCGCCCGGAAGCATTGCGGGAGTGGAGCTCCGTCCGGCGCCGGTTCCAGACCAGTGGACCCGTCGACGCGTGCCAGCCGGCGTCCTTCAACGTCAGCGGCAGCTTGCTGGCCGCGGCCGCGAGCGCGGCATCCGACGCTTCCCGCGGGAGCAGCCATGGCCGCGACGTGCGAGGTGAGGGGACATCGGCGACCGAGGACACGGTGCCGCCGGTGATCCGTTCGATCATCACTTTCCGGGAGTTCGCGGTTGAGAACACGGCCAGGCACGTCTCCTGCAGCACCCCACCGAACACGCCCGCGCGTTCCTGCACGAACGCCACCCGACGCAGCGGCGTGCGTTGGCTGACCTGATGGCGGAGACGATGGAAGTACAGCCCAGACGTGAAACTCGTCGGTACGAGCGCGGCGACGACGCCCTTCGGTGCGACGTTGCGTGACGCGGCGGCGAGGAAGAGGGCATAGAGGTTCGCGTGACCGTAGAGGCTGTCGGCGAAGAGCGTGCGCTGCTCAAGCGAGAGACGCTGACGCCCGTAAGGCGGATTCATGATCCACGCGGACGCCGACGTGAGCTCGGGGTCGAGGCCGTCGCCTGCCCGTGCGAGGGCGGGGAGTGGCCGGCGCCGTCCGGGAGCTACGCGCGCTAGAGTTGGGAGCATCTCGGCCGCGAGGACGACGTTGGCAATGTACGCGGCCCACGGGTCGGTGTCGATGCCCTCAATCAGCTGAGGAAGAGACGCAAGCACGAGCGTCGGGTCGGCATGCGCTGTTGCTTCAAGATGCTCACGGAGCACCGGAACGAGCAACGCACCCGCGCCGCAGGCTGGATCCCGGATGAGTCCGGGCAGGGGGCGCGGGTCAACACCGAACCCCAGTGCCTTCCGAGCCATCAACCACAGCTGCGCCGACAGGTTCTTTGGCGTGTAATGGCGCCCGTGCATGCTGCGCTCACGTGCATCCAGCGACTCCACGTAGGTGAGCCCCAGCGTGTACGCGTCCAGAACGTCGGGCGCGGCACTACTAGCGGGAAGCGTGCCGGGCGCGTGAGCGTCGAGGGCGACCTCGAGGTCAGCCCACTCCGCGCCAAGGCCGACCCTAGCCACACGCTCCCGCCACCACGGTCGAAGTCCGGCAAGAACCGCCTCAGTTCGCGGGACAGCCACTGCAGACACCGGCTGCGTCAGTGCGGTGTCAGCGGCCCAACTCATTGTCGAAGACTACCGGTCGCCGCCGCTCCGGATGGGGTCGAGCAGCGCCGATTCCGCCTATCACCAGCCAACCCCTGCCGCTACCGGCCGAGGTAGATCTTCCGGTGCTTGGGCCAGACGGCTCAAACTAATCGTGCGTTTGGCATGCCGGCGACATCAAACCCATCTGGCAACACGATTTCCGCAGGAATAAGAATTTTTGGCGCCTTTGATCTTTTTAATGCGGCTTTCACCGCTGAAGCTTTTGTATCGATTAAATACTGAAGAACGGTTGCGTAGGGAGAAAGGTCAAGAGGATGCCCGCCACGAACCTCCCGCCCACGCCTCAGTAGGGAGGCGAGTGCCGATACTTGTACCTTACAAGAACCTAAAAGCGTGTGCAGGGTTTGAGCAAGACGCCTCATGTCCTCCGGCAGCTGCTGTTCACTAAACTCGCGACCCAGCACCTTTACAATCTCAGAAAGCTCTGTCGTGAGAGGGTCCTCTCGTGCCAAAGTGCGGTTTCCAGTTTCCGTTAGTTTCACCGCCTCGACGATTGCTACTTCGGCCGCCTCGAGTGTCGCCCGGACTTGCGCAGCAACTCGCTGAGTACCCCAGCTGACAGTACTACTCTTATATGTCAGATCATGGGTCGCGATTGACCACGCGTGTTGCAGGTAGGTTTTTATTTGAACTTCGAACTCTACTGTGTTGATAGGCCCGGATTCCAAACCGGGTGCAATCCGGACCCGGCAGTACAGGCGGGTGTGATCGAAGGGAAAGCTAAAAGCATCGGATAGCGCCTCCCTTTCAGTGAGGGGCTTTCTGCTGACTCTTTCCAGGAGCCGCTCTACCTTATCTTCTGCGCTTCCCAAGTCGGCCATGGTTGGAACGACTATCGTGCATGCGAAGAAGTCTGGGAGTTCGTGCGGGTCAAACTTTCCCGTTTCGACCTTTAAGGCAAAGCTTTCTGGGCGTTTCACGCGGCCCTCATAATGCCAAGTTGCTGGAAGCTCTGGCTCAATGATACTTTTTACTTTTGCTTCGACCGTCTCTTGTAATTCTAGCTGGTCATCGAAGGCTGCGCGCAAGGAATGAACGATCTTCATTAGTTGAATTTCGGAGCCAGGAAGTCATTAAGAGCGTCGAGTCGAGCAAGACGTTGTTTTTGATCCGTCGTGGCGCCGCGAGCGGCGCGTGCGTACTTCTGGAATATGGTGAGTTCGTCAGCGAGTTCGGTCGCAGGCTCCTCCGCCTTGTCGACGTTGGTCATAAATTCGCTGTATGCGTCCGCGAGGGCCATCGGTTCGGGGCGCAAGGGCGTGAGGACGAGCCAGCACCATAGTGTGTACAGGTTTGCGAAGGAGCTCGCGTAAGTGGAGACCGTGCCATTCACTTCGTCAAGCCTGCGAACATATTCTGCAACTTCATTGAATGCAAGGCTGAACTCATCCGCGGAAAATCCCGACGGAGCGTTGTCTCGATCGTCGTAATCGGCGTAGTAACCGTTAATTACGTCTTGATCGAATCCGACGACATTCCGCGAAATCACAACCATCATCAACTCAGAAATAGACTGCACGTCCTGCATACGGCGCGATCGTCCAGCGGAAGAAACCTTCAGCTGACGCCAGACGGGTCGCTCCGCCTCGGACTCTGCGAATGACGCAAACCAGCCGCTGTAGCGTGAGTGCCGGATTTCTTGCGGTAGGAGTTTTCGAGAATTTTGGTTTAAGCGACCAAATACCTCGTTCACCACCGCGGACTCGATGGAGTCAAGCATTTCTACGGTGAATTGATAGTCCCAGAACGTCCGTCGAAGATCGGGCTCGCCCTCCAAGTCACGCCATTTCTTATTGGCAAGCCGCGTGTCGCCGATCGTATCTTTGATTGGCAATGCGTTGTTGACAAACATTAAGACCGTTTCCAGGCGCTGCTTACCGTCGATCACGTGGTAGGTGGCGTTCCCGTTGTCGTCAATGTCCTTATGAAGAAAGATTGCGGGACTTGGATAATTATTGAAGATGGTGTCGAGAAAATACTGTCTATCTGCTCGGGTCCACACGCTCTTTCTTTGATAAGACGGATCTAGGTCGAGGCGACCTTGTCCGTTGATATCAAGAAACCATGTGAGGTCCTGAGTTGTAAGTCGTCGTTTCATTGATCTTCCTTGTCGGGCTGCACGTTTTCCAAGTGTGCGGTGCCTTGCTCCTCGTCGTGGTGCGACTGAGTGATAAGTACGCAGGTCAGGTGCTTCCAGCGTCTTCGAGAGCACGATTCTGCCATTCGCCGTACGTCAGTCCTGTTGCGTTTTCAACCCACGCGGTCCGTCCGTTCGCGGATCGTCCAGCGACGACCGAGGCTGCCGCAGAAGGGCTTGCAAACACTTGGTTCCTAGCAAAAATTGCTGGTTCAACGCTGGTGTTAATAGTGCCGTCGCGTTCCAGGCGCTGCCGGAGGGCGAAGTAGCTGGTCTTCGCGACACCAGTACGGCGAACTTGTGAGTCTGCAAGAACGGTGAACTCTCCATCTATTTCTACTGCATGAGCGCTAATTCCATCACGCCGTTGGTTCATGATGAAGCGCGTGAGCTCGACATCTGGTAAAGGCATAGCCGCGCTCTCACGAGAGCTAGGAATAGGTACGCGAAGGACGTTAACGCCGAGCACCGGCAAGGCGATAAGAACCTGTGTGACAAAATATTCCATGTCGGAAACATCTGCCTCGGGCAACGCAGGAGGTGCTGGTGCCGTTCCGTTGGTAACCTCTGAACGTTGCGCCTCTCGTGCAATTTGCAGAAATCGAGACTCTAGGTAGCGTGCGTGAGCTTTTGTGAGATTAGCGTCTTTACTGGTGATCAGAATCGCGCGATCCCAAAACTCTTTTTCTCGTGCGTGAGTCAAAAGCCGACTGCTGATTTCATCACCTTCGCCGACATAGAGTTGCAGACCTCCTGCGCTCTCCGGGGCGTCACCTGTTAGCAAGTACACGCCCGTTCGGCGAGCTTCGTCCCGTGAGATTAGCTCCGCTAGATCTGAGCGAGGGCCCGCCAGAATATGTCCAGTCCAGTTCATTATCTCGGCGGTCACAAGACCACCCGGCGTCCCGTCGACGAGGAACAGCCGAACTGACTTTCCGGCGCCCCTCATCAGTTTCCTCGGCCGCTGGGTGTGACCACTGGTGCCACAGGTGAGAATGTGGCAGCGATGACGGCGGTTGCGGTCGTTACCAAGGGGTCGACTGGTGGTCGCTTCACGGCAGGTTCCCTTGGTGTCGATAGCGAGAGCGTTGGCGCTCTCTGCTGATGTGGATTTTACGGGAGATGAGGGGGTGAGGCGTCTTCAGTTTACTGGTGCGGTGTGGTCGATGTCGGCGCGGAGATGTCGCCAGCGAATCGAGAAGGGATGTGCGCGGTCGACGGCGCGAAATACAGTAGCTTCCTGGGGCACGCGTTCGCCTGGCGGGCTAAGCCCGAGCGCTCGTCGGATCGCGGGCGCGCGATCGTCTCGGGAAGGCGTCTCGTGGTGGGAGGTCTCGCTTCTGGTTCGCGAGGGGGTTTCCGAGGCGGAGCAGCACCACAGTTGTGTGGTCCCTTGCGCACGTCCGGCGAAGTGTTGCGCTCGGCTGCGGCTCGACGCGCCCGTCATCGGATGGCGGTAACAGCGGCAGGTACTGCGTCGCGAACCTGGGGACCAAGATCGCGGTCGAGCGCTCCAGGGTGAAGATGCGCCCCGACTGAGTCGAGGCGCGAGACGCCGCCTTCAACTTGCGCGTTTACTGATCCGGCCGGATCTCGACTGCTCTACTCAACGCCCCCTACTGACGGAGGGCGGCTTCACCTGCCTGCCCTTCGAGGTGCGTCGGAGGCGCCAGTGTGCTCTTGGTTGGGGGGAGGCGCCCGTCATGTCGCGACTGTTCGGCCCCCTACTTCCGGCGGTTCAGCGCCTTCGTTCCGATGCCGGCAATCGCCGCTCCGACGATCGGGGCCACGATGAACACCCACACCTGCCCCAGCGCATCCGGCCCCGCGAACACCGCGGCGGCGATCGACCGCGCCGGGTTCACCGACGTGTTGCTCACCGGGATGCTGATGAGGTGCACGAGGGTCAGCGTGAAGCCGATGGCGAGCGGCGCGACGGCCTTGTACTCGCTCTTGGCGGTGACGGAGAGGATGACGGCGACGAAGACGGCGGTCAGGACGATCTCGGTCAGCATCACTGCACCGAGGCCGAAGCCGCCGGGGGAGGCGGCGCCGTAGCCGTTGGAGGCGAAGCCGGAGTCGCGGGCGGCGGCGAGGTAGCCGGCGGGGCCGTCGGCGGCGACGAGGAAGACCATTGCGGCTCCGACGAGTCCGCCGAGGATCTGGCTGACGATGTAGCCGGGGATGTGCTTCCACTCGGTGCGGCCGGCGATGGCGAGGCCGACGCTGACGGCGGGGTTGAAGTGGCCGCCGGAGATGTGGCCGACGGCGTAGATGCCGGCCATCACGGTGAGGCCGAAGGCGAGGGCGACACCGAGGAAGCCCACTCCGAGCGCGTTGCCGGAGTCGGGGAAGGCGGAGGCGAACACCGCGGTGCCGACGCCGCCGGCGACCAGGAGGAAGGTGCCGAACGCCTCCGACGCGTAGCGCGCTCCGGCCGAGTACTGCTCGGCGTGCTCGGTGCGCTGCTCGCTCGTGGTGCGGCTGGCTGAGTGGGGGCGGGCCATGATCGTTCTCTCTCTCGGGTCGGGGGAGCGCCTGCGGGGTCACCGGGCACCGGGACACTCCAGCACCAGCCAGCCGAGCCGGAGCCGGGACGCGGAGGGCTCTCAGATTCCGCCGTACGACCGTTCCGTGAGCGGCCGGGAGCCACTCGCTCGGCGGCCATCCCGGGCGCCCATGCACAGGTGTCCGTCACGGTAGCGACCGGCCGACACGTGCACGTCGCAGCACCGGGGACAGGCGGGAATCACGCCCCAGGTGGCACGCGCACGCCCTCACCCACCTCCCTCTTCTCCTCCGCCCGCCTCCCTGCTACGGTGCTCTGAACCGGTTTACAAAACCGGTTCAGACGCGGCGACGAGCGAAGGAGCTCCCATGGCGGGCAGACCGACGATCCTCGACGTCGCGCGCGAGGCCGGCGTGAGCAAGGCGCTCGTCTCGTTCGCGCTCAACGACCGGCCGGGCGTCTCGCCCGACTCCCGCGAGCGGATCCTCCGCGTCGCCGCCGAGCTCGGCTATCGGCCCAGCCTCACGGCCCGCTCCCTCTCCACCAGCGTCTCGTTCGCGGTGGGCCTCGTGGTGGCGCGCGACCCGGCGGTCATCGCGGCCGACCCGTTCTTCCCCTCCTTCATCTCGGGGGTCGAGCGGGTGCTCGCCGAGCGCGGCCGCGTGCTGGTGCTCAGCGTCGTCGACCCGGGCGCCTCCGAGGAGGCCGTCTACCGCACGCTCGCGGCCGACCGCCGCGTCGACGGCGTGTTCCTCACCGACCTGCGGCAGGACGACTCCCGGCCGGCGCTGCTCGCCGAGCTGCAGATCCCGGCCGTCACGCTCGGGCGCCTCGAGGGCTCCTCCTCACCGGCCGTCGTGATGGACGACTCCGCCGGCATCGCCGACGCCGTCCGGCACCTGGCGGGGCTCGGCCACCGCCGCATCGCCCACGTCGCCGGGCCGGACCACCTGCTCCACTCCTCCCGCCGCCGCGAGGCCTTCACGCGGGCCTGCACCGACGCGGGACTCGAGCCCACCGCGCTCGTCGCCACCGACTTCAGCGCCGAGCAGGGCGCGGCGGCCACGGAGCGGCTCCTCGACAGCCCGACCCCGCCCACCGCGATCGTCTTCGGCAACGACCCGATGGCCATCGCCGGCCTCGGGGTCGCGCACGCCCGCGGGCTCCGGCTCCCCGACGACCTCTCGATCACGGGCTTCGACGACTCCGAGATCGCCGCCCACGTCTACCCGTCGCTGACCTCGGCCCGCACGCGCCCCGCGCGCTGGGGCGAGGAGGCCGCCCGCACGCTGCTCGACCTCATCGAGTCCGGCAGCGCCCCCGACGTCGACCTCGAGCCCGCCGGGCTCGTGGTGCGCCACTCGACCGCTCCTCCGCGGCCGTCGACCCACTGAAGACGCGTGCGCACCGTCGCGCACGCCGGACAAGGAGAACACCATGGCCCCCTCGACGACGAGACGCTGGCTGACCGGGATCGCCACCGCCTCCCTCGCGACCCTCGCCCTCACCGCCTGCAGCGGCGGCGGCGGCGGAGCGTCGACCGACCTCACCGCCACCGGCCCGATCACCATCTGGTACTCGAACAACGAGCAGGAGGTGCAGTGGGGCAAGGCGATGGTCGACGCGTGGAACGCCGACCACCCGGACGAGGAGATCGCCGGGCAGGAGATCCCCGCGGGCAAGAGCAGCGAGGAGGTCATCGGAGCCGCGATCACGGCCGGCAACGCGCCGTGCCTCGTCTTCAACACGGCCCCCAGCGCGGTCGGCCAGTTCGAGCGCCAGGGCGGACTCGTCGACCTCTCGAAATTCGACGGCGGCGCGGACTACATCGAGACCCGCAGCGGCGACCTCGCCGAGCAGTACCAGAACGCCGACGGCGAGTACTTCCAGATGCCGTGGAAGAGCAACCCGGTCGTCATCTTCTACAACAAGGACCTCTTCGCGAAGGCGGGCCTCGACCCCGAGAACCCGTCGCTGTCGACCTACGACGACTTCCTCGCGACGTCGAAGACGCTGGTCGAGTCGGGAGCCGCGCCCGCCGCGATCCAGCCCGCGCCCACCAGTGAGTTCTTCCAGACCCAGTTCGACTTCATGCCGCTCTACGCCGCGGCCACCGGAGGGACGAGCCTCGTCGAGGACGGCAAGGCCACCTTCGCCGACGACGAGGGCTACGAGGTCGCCGACTTCTGGAAGAGCCTCTACGACCAGGGCCTCGCCGGCCGCGAGCAGTACCAGGGCGACGCCTTCGCCGACGGCCAGGCCGCGATGTCGATCGTCGGCCCGTGGGCGGTCTCGGTCTACGACGACCTGAACTGGGGCTCCGTCTCGGTGCCCACCCCCGACGGCACGCCCGCCGAGGACACCTGGACCTTCAGCGACGCGAAGAACGTCGGCCTCTACTCCGCCTGCGCCAACAAGGGCACGGCCTGGGAGGTGCTGAAGTTCGCGACCAGCGAGGAGCAGGACCGCTCGCTGCTCGAGACCACCGGCCAGATGCCGCTGCGCACCGACCTGCAGACCACCTACGCCGACTACTTCGAGGCGAACCCGGCCTACCAGCGCTTCGGCGACCAGGCGAGCCGCACCATCGAGGTGCCGTCGGGACCGAACACGGTGCAGATGCTGCAGGCGATCCGCGACGCGTGGGGCAAGACGGTCATCTTCGGCGAGGGCGACGTGAAGACGGCGCTCGACGGAGCGGCCGAGACCGTCACCGGGCTCGCCGGCCAGCAGTGACCCGGCCGTGACCACCCTCACCCGCCGGCCCGCGCCGGCCGGGGCGCCGGGGAAGCGGAGCCTCCTGCACCGCGTCCTCGGGCCCCAGCCCCTCGGGCTGCTGTTCGGCAGCCCCTACCTCCTCTTCGTGCTCGCGGTCTTCGCGTTCCCGGTCGTCTACTCGGTCTGGATCGCGTTCCACGACTTCTTCTTCGCAGCTCCCGGCGTGCAGGTGGAGCGGCCGTTCGTCGGCCTCGACAACTTCGTCACGGCGTTCTCGAGCCCGCAGGTCATCCGCTCCTTCGGCAACATCGGGATCTTCCTGGTGATCAACGTGCCGCTGACGGTGGTGCTCTCGCTGCTGCTCGCCGCGGCGCTCGACAAGGTCGTGCACCTGCGGACGTTCCTCCGCGTCAGCTTCTACGTGCCCTACGTCACGGCGAGCGTCGCGGTCGTCGGCGTGTGGCTGTTCCTCTTCAACGGGAACGGACTGGTCAACAGCCTCCTCGGGCCGCTCGCGCCGAACCCGTCGTGGCTGATCAACGAGCAGCTCGCGATGCCGATCATCGCTCTCTACGTCACCTGGAAGCAGCTCGGGTTCTACATCCTGCTGTACCTGGCGGCGCTGCAGAACGTGCCGAAGGAGCTCTACGAGTCGGCCTCGACCGACGGCGCCGGACGCATCCGCCAGTTCTGGTCGGTGACCGTGCCGAGCGTGCGGCCGGCGACCCTCCTGGTGCTGCTGGTGTCGACCGTCACGGGAGCGAACCTCTTCACCGAGCCCTACCTCCTCACCGGCGGAGGCGGCCCGAACGGCGCGTCCGCCTCGCCCGTGCTGCTGATGTACCAGCTCGGGATCCAGCAGGGGCAGCCCGACGTGGCCTCGGCCATCGGCGTGGTCCTGGTGCTGCTGGTGCTGGTCATCGCCTATCTGCAGAACCGCTTCGCGGGGGAGAGGAACTCATGAGCACCCTGTCCAGTGCCGGAGGCGCCGCCTCGGCCGTGCCCGCCGCCGTCGCCCCCGAGAAGTCGCCGCGGAGGCGCCCCGTCGGCTCCAGCCGCGGAGCCGTGATCCTCCGCGGAGTCGTGCTCGCGATCGGCGCGATCGTCTTCCTCTTCCCCTTCTACTACATGATCGTCGGCTCCCTGCAGACGGATCCGGACCCCACGTTGGCGGGAGCGATCCCGGAGCCGGGCAACCTCACGCTCGACAACTACGTCAACGTGAACGAGCGGATCAGCCTCCTCACCGGCCTGGTCAACTCCGGGATCTTCACCGGCGGCGTGCTGCTGTGCACGGTGTTCTTCGGCGTCCTCGCCGGATACGCGCTCGCGATGCTGCAGTGGCGGGGGCGCAACGCGGTGTTCGCGCTCGCCCTGCTGGTGCAGGTCATCCCGTTCCAGCTGCTGCAGATCCCGCTCTACGTGCTGATCGCGCGCGACTACGGCCTCGCGGACAGCCACCTCGGGATGATCCTGCCGTTCGCCATCAACTCGACGGCGGTGATCATCTTCCGGCAGTACTTCCTGCAGCTCCCCAAGGAGCTGTTCGAGGCGGCCCGGATCGACGGCGCCGGCGAGCTGAAGCTGCTGTGGACCATCGCGCTCCCGCTGGTGCGGCCCGCGCTGGTGACCGCCGTGCTGCTGACCTTCATCGGCCCCTGGAACGAGTTCCTCTGGCCGTTCCTCATCACCAAGGACGCGTCGCTGCAGCCGCTCGCCGTGTCCCTGGCCAACTACATCTCGAACGTGGCGTCGTCGACCGACAACCCGTTCGGGGCGATCCTCGCGGGAGCCGTCGTGCTCGCCGCGCCCGTCGTGGTGCTGTTCATCGTGTTCCAGCGCTACTTCGTCTCGACCGATCTCGGATCCGGAGTGAAAGGCTGACCATGTCTCCCACCCTCACCACTGTCCCCTACCGTCTCGAGCGCGTCGGC